>JAHXHF010000052.1 GCA_025656895.1 gamma proteobacterium symbiont of Bathyaustriella thionipta | reverse complement strand
TCTTTGTCATACTGACCAAAAGAAGACCGGTCCAGCATGCCTTTGTAGGAACCCAGCCCGGGATAAAGGGCCAGATAGGCAACACTGAAGATGATGGTGCCGTAAAACAACCACAGCCACCAGCGCGGCAGAGGGTTGTTAAACTCTTCCAGGCCATCCCACTTGTGGCCGGTAACATCGCCTTCAGAGGCTTCATTTACTCGTTTTTTCATGGTCCAGCGAATCAGCCAGACGCAGGCAGCAATATTGCCTACCGTCAGAATGATGATCCACCAGCTCCAGAATGCACTCATTTCGTTCATGACAGGTGATCCTTTTCAATGGTTTGCCGATCCTGCTCACTATCTGCAAAAGGCAGGTTTGCGGCTTCGTTAAATGGCTGTTTGCGTTTCTTGCTCCACGCCCAAACCCACAGGGCGACGAAGATAATGAGCAAGAGTAGGGTATGCCAAGCTCTGAAATCGTTCAGATCCATAATATTCCCCTAGCGCAGTGCGGTTCCCAGACCTTGAAGATAAGCAACCAGCGCCTGAACCTCGGTTTTACCTTCAACCTCGGCTTTGGCATTGGCCATTTCTTCATCCGAATAGTTTTCACATTTCGGACAGGTCAGGCCGACGACCACATTCATGGCAGCCATCTTGGCGGCGGTGTCAGAGCCATCCAGCTTGGCTGTTAACCAGGAATAAGCCGGCATATTGGACTCTGGAACTACATCACGTGGATTGTTCAGATGGGCAAAATGCCAGGCATCACTGTAACGTCCACCCACCCGAGCCAGATCAGGCCCGGTACGCTTGGAACCCCATTGGAAGGGGTGGTCATAAACCGACTCACCCGCTACCGAATAATGTCCGTAACGTTCGGTTTCCGCGCGGAAAGGACGAATCATTTGTGAATGACAGTTGTAGCAGCCCTCACGAATGTAAATGTCACGGCCTTCCAGGCGCAATGCACTGTATTTATGCACACCTTCAATCGGTTCGGTGGTGTACTTAATGCCAAACAGCGGTACAAATTCAACCAGGCCGCCAATACTGATTACCAGGACAATCAGTATCGCCAGCAGCCCGGAGTTCTTTTCAACAATTTCATGACTCATTGCTTAATACTCCTAAAATTAATGGGCCACTTGTTAATGGGCCACTTGTGGAATGGCATCATCGGCGGGTTTTGGATCTTTAACGGTTTTCCAGACGTTATACGCCATGAGGAACATGCCGCCGAGGAATAAAATGCCTCCCAACAGACGGATGTAGTAGAACGGATAGGTACGCTCTACAGACTCAATGAAGCTATAAGTCAGGGTGCCGTCAGCATTGACCGCACGCCACATCAGGCCTTGCATAACACCGGAAATCCACATGGCGGTGATGTACAGAACAACACCGATGGTGGCTATCCAGAAATGAGTTTCCATTAGCTTGACGCTGTACATGCTTTCTTTGCCATACAGGCGAGGAATCAGAAAATACAGAGAGCCGATAGAAACCATGGCAACCCAGCCCAGCGCGCCGGAATGAACATGACCAACAGTCCAGTCGGTGTAATGAGACAAGGCATTAACGGTTTTGATGGCCATCATCGGGCCTTCGAAGGTAGACATACCATAGAAAGACAGAGAGACAATCAGGAATTTCAGTACCGGATCGGTGCGCAGTTTGTGCCAGGCACCGGACAGGGTCATCATGCCGTTAATCATGCCGCCCCAGGAAGGTGCCAGCAAAATCAGCGAGAAAACCATGCCGACAGACTGAGCCCAGTCAGGCAGAGCGGTGTAGTGCAGATGGTGAGGGCCGGCCCACATATAGGTGGAAACCAGTGCCCAGAAATGCACCACGGAAAGACGATAGGAATAAACCGGACGGTTAGCGGCTTTCGGTACAAAATAATACATCATGCCGAGGAAGCCCGCTGTCAGGAAGAAACCTACCGCATTATGCCCGTACCACCACTGAATCATGGCATCAATAGCGCCCGGATACAGCGAGTAGGATTTTGTCAGTGTGACAGGGATTTCAGCGCTGTTTACCAGATGCAGTACGGCAATAGTCAGGATGAATGCACCATAAAACCAGTTGGCTACGTAGATATGCGATGTTTTACGTTTCACCAGGGTGCCAAAGAAAACTATGGCATAGGAAACCCAGACTGCCGTAATCAGCAGATCAATAGGCCATTCCAGTTCAGCATATTCCTTGGCGGAAGTGATGCCTAAGGGCAGCGTAATGGCTGCTGAAAGAATAATCAGTTGCCAACCCCAGAAGGTAAAAGCAGCCAAACCACTCGCGAACAAGCGTGTTTGACAGGTACGTTGCACCACATAATAAGAGGTCGCAAAAAGAGCTGAGCCACCAAATGCAAAAATAACCGCATTCGTATGCAAGGGGCGTAAGCGCCCGTAACTCAGGAATGAAATGCCGTGAATCAAGTCAGGAAACGCCAACTCAGCCGCAACAATAACGCCCACAAGCATCCCCACGATGCCCCAGATGACCGTCATTATCCCGAATTGGCGCACGACCTTGTAGTTATACGTGGTCTGCGTTGCCATTAATAAATTCTCCACTTTGGATTTACAGATGAAACCGGGGAATAATTTCCCCGGACCCCAGATGCGCAAAATAGCATAAAAGTAACAAAAGCAGAAATAAACAACAGTGAACGCATCAATGCCGCAATTGCTGCATCAATGTGCCGGGTCATGTATTAAAACGGATGTACTTTTATAGTCATTGCGCTTGCTAGACTGCGTTTGGTTATAAACCGGCCTCACCCAGCCTGTTTGTCACCGTGGTCGATTATAAAGTAATTATATGTTGATGTGTTTTGATATAAATCAAAAGGCTGGGAGCTCAAGCAGGAGAATTATATTTTGTGGTATCTTTATCAAGATACAAGACGATGTCGGATAAAGTATGGCTGTAAGCTTAATTAAATAGACCTGCAAGCCGCAGATATACTTAGTATTTAAGGTTTTCTCGTGTTACATTCGCTCCGCTGTATTAGGACTGTCAGCAGAAATTTCGGTATGACTACTTGCGAACAGGGTCCGGCCTCTCTAGAATTGCCCCTTTGCATTCAAATTTCTCTGGAAGCTTGTCGGCGCTATTGATTTTGCAGCTGAAGTTTTCGGGGGTTCCCTAACTTAAAGATAATGAAATAATTGGAGTTGCTCATGGCCTGGAACGAACCGGGTGGTGGAAAGAAGGATCCCTGGAGTGGTGGTGGTGATCAGGGGCCTCCTGATCTTGATGAAGTTGTAAAAAAGCTACAGGCAAGGCTGGGTGGTTTATTCGGTGGCAAGAAACGCTCCGATAACAGCGACTCAGGAATGCCTGCCGGTGGTGGCATTGCTGTTACCCTGGTGGGAGTTTTATTGCTGCTTTTCTGGATGGCGAGCGGCTTTTATACGGTGGAGCCGGCTGAGCGCGGTGTGGAACTGCGCCTGGGTGTGTATAAACGCTCTACACCTTCCGGCTGGCACTGGCACATGCCTTATCCGTTGGAAACCGTTATTAAAGTTAATGTAGATCGGGTTTCCTCTTTACCGCATCAGGCCACCATGCTGACCCGTGATGAGAATATTGTTGATATTCAATTGACCGTCCAGTATCGCATTAATGATCCGGTACATTATTTGTTTAAGGATGCCAGTCCGATTGATGTAACACTGCCGGTAGCAACTGAAACAGCGGTACGTGAGACCATCGGGCAGAATGATCTGGACTATATCCTGACCCAGGGGCGTTCGGAAATTGCCCTGACGATCAAGGATCGTTTGCAAAAAACCCTGAAGCAATATCAATCCGGTATTGAAGTGGTGGGTGTGAATACTCAGCCTGCCAAACCACCGGAACAGGTTAAAGCGGCTTTTGATGATGCTATCAAGGCACGTGAGGACAAAGAGCGCAGTGAAAACAAAGCGCATGCCTATGCCAATGAGATCATTCCACGGGCGCGCGGTGGAGCCGCACGGCGTGTTGAAGATGCCAAAGCTTATCGAGACAAGGTCATTGCACGATCAGAGGGTGAGGCCGATCGTTTTCTGGCCTTGATGACCGAGTATCACAAGGCGCCTGAAGTGACTCGCAAGCGCTTGTATATGGGAACCCTGGAAGATGTTATGGCCAAAACCGGCAAGGTAATGGTTGATGGCGGCAATAGCAGTAATCTGATGTATTTACCTATTGATCAAATGATGAAAAGCAAGCCAGTACCGTTAACAGAAGGCAGTGGGCAGCCTGCCAGGCGGGTTGAAGGCTATGAAGACAGTATTAAACCACTGAGCACTTCATCCAATTCAGGCCGGCCGCAACGCAGTGTCAGAGGAGGACGTTGATCATGAGCGGAAAACAACTTTTATTTCTGATACTTGCGCCACTGCTGGCTATTCTGGTGTACGCGTCAACTTTTATCGTATACGAATGGCAACTGGCACTGAAACTGCAACTGGGTGAAATCAAACGCAGTGACTATGCGCCCGGTTTGCATGTAATGACGCCCTTTATCAATAATGTGAAAATATTTGATGGCCGCATTCAAACGCTGGATGCGCGTCCTGAGCGTTTTCTTACCGATGAGAAAAAAGACGTTATTGTTGATTTCTATGCCAAATGGCGTATTTCTGATGTGGCACAGTATTATCGTTCTACCGGCGGTGATATAAATAACACACAACGCTTGCTGGAAGAGCGCATCAGTACCGCTTTGCGTAATGAATTCGGTAAACGCACCATTCAGGAAGTGGTTTCCGGCGAGCGCCGTGAGATTATGGAAAAACTGACTCAAACGGCCGATACACAGTCTTCAGAACTGGGTGTTGAAGTGGTAGACGTGCGTATCAAGAAAATTGATCTGCCGGCTGAAGTCAGTGAAAACGTCTATGAACGTATGCGTTCCGAACGTGAGCGTGTTGCGCGTGATTTACGTGCCCAGGGCGCAGAAGCTGCGGAAAGAATCCAGGCCGATGCGGATCGTCAAAAGACGGTTATTCTGGCCAATGCCTATAAGGAAGCGGAACAGCTACGCGGTACCGGTGATGCCAGGTCAGCAGAAATTTATGCGTCTGCTTACCAGAAAGATGCCGAGTTTTACGCCTTTTATCGCAGTCTTGAGGCTTATAGAAAATCATTCGGACAGGGCGATGTTTTCGTTATTGAGCCGGATTCGGAGTTTTTCAATTATTTCGGCAACAGTCGTCAGTGATAGCCGGCAGATAATACGCTGATTATTGAGAAAGCCGGGGCTGGGAGCCTGTCGGACTTACTATGAATCTACTGTGGAAAAGGTATTTTGGCCCATTATTCTGATCCTTTTCGTCAAATAATTACAGTATTCTCCTCAAACGATCAAAAAAAATGGACTCAAAATAACTTTCCCTCGCTACGATCAATTAAGCCCGACAGGCTCCCAGCCTCCGGCTTTTTTAACGACTGAGGTATCAGTGAGAAAATCATGGCTGAAGCTTTATGGGTAGGACTGGCATTGTTGCTGATATTTGAAGGTATGATGCCGTTTATTAACCCGGAATCAGCACGTCGTATGTACGCCATGATGGCCGCACAGAGTAACCAGTCTTTGCGCACAGCCGGACTGCTTGCTATGGTGATTGGTCTGATTATTTTGTATCTGGTCAGGTAGATTAGCAATGGATTACGCACACTGGTTATTACCTGAAGGTATCGATGAATTCCTGCCGCCCCGGTCTTTATTGCTGGAGCAGCAGCGTCGTCGTATGCTGGATTTGTTTGACAGTTGGGGCTATGAGCTGATTATTCCACCCATGATGGAATATCTGGAATCACTCACCAGCGGTGTGGGACAGGATCTGGCGCCGCAAATGTTCAAATTGATGGATCAGCTCAGTGGGCGGCAATTAGGTATTCGTACCGATATAACGCCGCAGGCAGCACGTGTTGATGCGCACCAGTTACGCAAGGAGCAGCCAACACGTCTGTGTTATCTGGGTGAGGTCATGAGAACCCTGCCGAATGGATTAGGTGGCAGTCGCTCACAAATTCAATTGGGTGCCGAATTGTTCGGGCACAGCGGTATTGAGAGTGACTTTGAAATTCTGTCACTGATGATGGCGGCCATTGGCTGTACCGGGGTTCAGGATATCTATCTGGATTTGGGGCATGTCGGAATTTATCGCACACTGATTCAGGATGCTGATCTTGATGGCCCCCTGGAAAGCCGGATTTTTTCTGCCATGCAACGGAAAGATCTGCCCTGGCTGCAGTCACAAATGGATGATGGCACGCTGGATGCCTGCACCGGAGCGCGTTTAATCGCTCTGGCACAACTGAACGGTGAAGCCGCAGAAACGCTGGCGCTGGCACATGAGCAACTGGGTGACAGTCAGCGGGTCAAGAGTGCGCTGGCCGAACTGCAGCAAACAGCGGAATGGGTCGGGCAGCATTTTCCGGACACACCCTTATATATGGATCTGGCAGAATTACGCGGCTACCGTTATCAAACCGGCCTGGTTTTTGCGGCTTTTATCGAGACAGAAGGGCATGAGATTGCTCGTGGCGGACGTTACGATGCCATTGGCGAAACCTTTGGTCGTGCGCGCCCCGCAACCGGCTTTAGTGCAGATTTATTAAAACTTATGGCGCTGGCGCATCAGAGCGAAACCGCCAGCAAGCCGCGTGTGGCCGCACCCTGGCAGTTTTCAGCCAGGCTGCATGAGAAAAAAGCCAGTCTGCGCAAGCAGGGCTATCAGGTAATTAATATGCTACCCGGGCAGCAGGCTGATGCACAGGCAATGGGCTGCCAGCATGAATTGATTGAACAGTCCGGCGAATGGGTTCTGCATGAACTGCCGCCGAATGCCTAAAGTCATATCAGGCTCAATAAACCATTTAATTATTTCGTAATTATTTCGTAACTATTTCAGTGATAAAGAATAACCGAGGCAATCATGGGTAAAAATATAGTTATTGTCGGCACCCAATGGGGCGATGAAGGAAAAGGCAAGGTGGTCGATCTGTTAACCGATCGTGCCGCTGCGGTAGTACGTTTTCAGGGCGGGCATAATGCCGGCCATACCCTGGTTATTGATGGCCACAAAACGGTTTTGCACCTGATTCCTTCCGGCGTGTTGCGTGACAATGTACGTTGCCTGATTGGTAATGGCGTGGTGCTGTCTCCCAGTGCTTTGCTGGAAGAGATGAACATGCTGGAAGCCGCCGGCATTCCGGTGCGTGAGCGTTTATCCATCAGTGAATCCTGCGCCCTGATTCTGCCTTATCATGTAGCACTGGATCAGGCACGTGAGCGAGCACGCGGTAAAAAAGCCATTGGCACCACCGGGCGTGGTATTGGCCCCGCTTATGAAGATAAAATTGCCCGGCGCGGACTGCGTTTTGGTGAATTGGCTCGTATTGATCACTTTTCTGAACGTTTGCGTGAAGTGATGGAATATCACAACTTTTCGTTGCAACATTATTACAAGGCTGAGCCGGTCGATTACCAGCTGGTTCTGGATGAGGCCCTGCAGCAGCGTGAAAAACTGATTGACCTGATGGCCGATATACCGGCTGTACTCGGTTCTTTGCATCACATGGGCAAGAATTTATTGTTTGAAGGAGCGCAGGGCGCCTTGCTGGATATTGATCACGGAACCTATCCTTTTGTGACCTCTTCTACCACCACGGCTGGTGGTGCCGCCGCTGGCAGCGGTACCGGGCCGCGAGACCTGGATTATATTCTGGGTATCACCAAAGCTTATACCACACGGGTGGGATCAGGGCCTTTTCCGACTGAATTATTTGATGAGGTCGGGCAGTATCTGGCCAAAAAAGGCCATGAACTGGGCGCAACCACCGGTCGCGCGCGCCGCTGTGGCTGGCTGGACGCGGTAACTTTGAAGCGTTCCTTTCAGTTGAACAGTGTCAGCGGACTGTGTATTACCAAACTGGATGTATTGGACGGCCTGGAAACCCTGCGTATCTGTACCGGCTATAAACTGGATGGTAAAACTATAGATGTACCCCCGGCTGACGCCGAAGCCTTTGAGCGCTGTGAGCCGGAGTATATCGAGCTGCCGGGTTGGTCTGAATCAACTGCTGGCATCAAAGCCCTGGATGATTTACCAAGAAATGCACGTTCCTACCTGAGTAAGATAGAGGAAATCTGCCATGCGCCGATCGATATTGTTTCGACCGGTCCTGATCGTTCGGACACCATTGTATTACGCCATCCATTTGCCTGATTTTTGGGGAGAAAAAAATGTATAAACCAGCGGCTTTACTTTTAAGTTTTGCTTTCATGGTATTGAGCCTGACGGCACAATCAGCAGAATTGGCCGGTGTAAAAATGCCGGACACAGAAAAAGTTGACGGGCAGACACTGGTTCTGAATGGCATGGGTTTGCGTGAAGCGACTTTTTTAAAAATAGATGTGTACGTGATTGGCTTGTATTTAAGTGAAAAACAAAGTGATGCTGAGGCTATTTTGCACAGCACTTCCAATAAAAGAGTGGTGATGCATTTTGTGCGTGATGTGGACAAGGAAAAGTTAAACGAGGGCTGGCTCAAGGGCTTGAAACGCTCACCCGATGCGGCTCAAATCAGTGCAGAAATAAAGCAATTTATCGGCACTCAAAAAGATATGCAAAAAGGCCAGCAACTGGTGTTTGATTTTGCGGCAGATGGTGTGCGCGTTAAGGTTGCAGGTAATAAAGCCGCCGTTATTCACGGCGCTGGTTTTTATAACGCCTTGCTGAATGTCTGGCTGGCAGCAAAAGTACCTGAAGAGATTGAACCATTGAAAGCCGGCATGCTAGGCCAATAAATGCTATCGGCTCACAGGCAATTTATGAATTCGGGGCTGCTAT
Source organism: gamma proteobacterium symbiont of Bathyaustriella thionipta (assembly GCA_025656895.1). Classification (GTDB taxonomy): domain Bacteria; phylum Pseudomonadota; class Gammaproteobacteria; order Chromatiales; family Chromatiaceae; genus JAHXHF01. The sequence continues at coordinate 3,443 of JAHXHF010000052.1, read as the reverse complement.
GAAAATAACCGCTTTGCTACTGTTTGCTTTGTTATTAAGTGCCTGTGCTTCCACTACCCGGGTTGATGTCAGCTGGACAGACCCCGATCACCAGGGCAGCATTGATGACGTGCTGGTGGTCGGTATCAGTCGTGAAGAAGCTATTCGTCATCTTTATGAACAACAATTTTCTCTGGCGCTGCGGAAACACGGTATCCATGCCTCGCCCAGCCGGGAACCCTTGCCGGCTAATAAAAATGCAGCCATCAGCAAACTGGAAAAAACCCTTGCGGGCGGTCAGTATCGTTATCTATTGATTACCCATTTAATATCGGTGGATAAAACACAGGTGCATCATCCGGCACGTACTACGCTGGCACCCGGGTTCGCAGCAGGTGGCATGTACGGTTATTACGGGCGTTCCTACCAATATGTTTACCAACCGGCCTACAGCAGCGAGCAGGTGGATGTAAAACTGGAAACCTCTTTGTATGAGGTCAGCAATGAGAAATTGTTGTGGTCAGCCAAATCGGTAACCATGGATCCGGCTTCCGATAGTGAAACCATAGAATCCGTGATTGCGGCTCTGATTGAAGACATGAATAAAAGCGGCTTGTTGCCGAAGCAAAAAAAATAGCCGGGATAACGGCTGGCCGCTGTATGCAAATTCCTCTGCTTAATCTGGCACTTAGTGCCATTCCGGTATTACTGCTGATTGGTATTTACGCGCATTGGCGTTTGCCGCTGCTGACCAGCCTGCATGCCTTGATGCGTATGCTGTTTCAATTGCTGCTGATCGGCTATTTACTGGTTTATCTTTTCTCATCCGAAAATATGTGGATGATTTTGCTCATTCTGTTTTTTATGGTGCTGGTTTCCAGCCACATTGCCTTACGTACCATTCCGCATCATCGTCGGGCGTTATTTCGTTATGCATTTGCGTCTATCGGGCTGGCCGGTGGTGCGGTACTGGCTTTGGTGGTGGTGGGTGTTTTACAGGCCTCACCCTGGTACGATCCGCGTATCATTGTACCGCTGGGGGGGATGATTTTTGCGAATGCATTAACCAATATCAGTCTGGCGGCCGAGCGTATGGAAAGTGAACTGCAGCGGGGTGTTGATTTTATTACCGCCCGCAATACCGCTTTTAACGCGGCCATGATTCCAATTGTAAATTCCCTGTTCGCAGTGGGACTGGTAGCCCTGCCGGGCATGATGACGGGGCAGATTTTATCCGGTGTTTCACCTTTGGTCGCAGTGCGTTACCAGATTATGGTTATGTGCATGGTGTTTGCGTCATCCGGGCTGGCTACGGCTCTGTTTCTGATCTGGACCCGCTCGGTCTTTATTTCCATGCGGGAAAATTAAGCAAAATGCGCCTGTACCGCTGGATAGATCGCAATATTTTTGAATTAGGTCGTGAGCTGAGACTGTCTTACCTGCCGCCCTTAATGGTTTATCTGGCTGCCGGTATTTCCAGCCTGACCGGCATTGTCGGCACTTTTTTTGTTAAAGACTATCTGGGATTGTCGGCTGAATTTCTGGCCATGCTGGGTTTCTGGCTGGTTGTGCCCTGGACGCTGAAAATGCCTCTGGGGCATCTGGTTGATTTGATCTGGCGCTGGAAATCTATTCTGGTTTATGCCGGAGCCGCTTTGATTGCTACAGGCCTGCTGATTATGCTGGCCTTGCTCAGTTACCCGCAGCAAATGTCGCAATATCTGCCGATGGAGGCCTGGTACGTAATCAGCAGTCTGTTATCTCCGGTGGGCTATGTATTGCAGGATGTGGTGGCCGATGCCATGACGGTGGAGGCTGTGCCAGGATACGATGCGGATGGTAAGCCGATTGCACAGCAGCGCCTGCGTTTGATGCACACCACCATGCAGACCCTGGGGCGGGTGGCCATCATCGGTGGCACTGTGCTGGTGGCTATGGTGAATATCTATGCCTTCAACAATGTAGAGAATATGCCGGAAAGTGAAAAGCTGGCGGCTTATATCCATATTTATCAGATGGCACTGATTATTCCCCTGATTTCAGTCCTGGGTGTTTTATTAGCCAGCCGCGTGCGTATTCACAAATTCAAACAACTGCTGGCGGGTGGTATTGAACGCAAAGCCGCTCAAGCCATGCTGACACCTCATGATGCGGCAACAGCCCCCAACTGGTGGATATTGGGCGGTGGTCTGATCTATGTTGTTTTTACCTTGCTGATGGGTTTCAGTGATGCTGAATATAACCAGGAAATTGTATTTATCGGTTCTCTGGGCATTATTTCTTTTCTGATTTATCGTTTGTTACGGGTATTGGATGAAGACGCCCGCCGTACATTGGTTGGCACAGCCATTATTATTTTTGTATTTCGTGCCATACCGGGCCCGGGTGCCGGGGCAAGTTGGTGGCAGATTGATGATTTGGGTTTCGACCAGCAGTTTTTATCCATATTGTCGCTGATTTCCGGTAGTCTGACGCTGTTTGGTATGTTCATTTTCCGGCGTTTCATGGCAGAGCGCTCTATTGCCTATGTGGTGGCTTTTCTTACCCTTGCGGGTACGCTGTTATCTTTGCCGGTGCTGGGTATGTTTTACGGTCTGCATGAATGGACAGCCAGCCTGACCGGTGGCGTGGTTGATGCACGCTTTATTGCGGTTATTGATACGGCTCTGGAATCACCCCTGGGGCAGATTGCCATGATTCCCATGCTGGCCTGGATTGCCAATGCCGCACCCACTCATCTAAAAGCCACCTTTTTTGCTGTAATGGCTTCTTTTACCAATCTGGCTTTATCGCTCAGTAATCTGGGAACTAAATATCTTAACCAGATTTTCACCATAACCCGGGAAGTTAAAGACAGCGACACTGGTGTCATCAGCGTACCGGCCGATTACAGTGAACTGGGGATGCTGTTGATTACGGTTACATTGCTGTCGCTGTTATTGCCTTTGCTGGCTATTTTGGCCGTTAAAAAATCCCGTCTGAATAGCGCCTGAAGTAATTTAACCTGGATTCCTCAGTTGACCGCTTCGAGCAAGTAATAAGCCAATGAGATACGGGCAAAATTGTGCCCATGCTCGATTCAGCTGTTGGGAGAAGGCCGCTACGGGGCGGATTGCACGCTTGTGGAGGCACATGGCAGCGTTGCAACGACTTGCAATAGGCCTGCTATTGACGCGTCGTTGCGCCTTGCCCTGCACCACCACAAACGCACACTCCACCCCGTTCAACTGAGGATTCCAGGTTTACTGTGTGATTAACTACTAAATCACTTATTTGACCTGAAGCAGAGTGGCTGTTATTACTTACATCAGGGATTGGTTTCAAGATGACTGGTTTCAAGATGACCATAAGATATTAAAGAAGGGGAGTTTCTATGAACTGAAGTTTCACTGAAATCCAAATCAACCTGACAGTCAGCCATCAAGCCACCATACGCAAAAGCAGTGAAACAAAATCTTTTTCCC
>JAHXHF010000209.1 GCA_025656895.1 gamma proteobacterium symbiont of Bathyaustriella thionipta | reverse complement strand
TTTTTAAAGGCCTCAATTTTATCAAAAGTTGCTGTAAATAACAGGGTTATTTGCAATAATGGGGGTATCTAAGTTACGGATTCAGGTTTAAGGAAAAGATAAGTCCCGATTTCCTCAGGGAGTGTGTATTACCTGCAACCAATTCCCATTATTGTCAAACGTATGGTGATTGGTGTTTCCGGATTTAAATTTGATGACACCCTGTTTTGTTATCAGAGCCGCCTTTTTTACTATTACGATAAATTTATCTTTTCTTTTTTCAACAGAGATAATGCAGGGTTGTGTTGCACTGCAAGCATCAATTTTCGCCGCTTTATGTTCAACTTTTACAGCCAGATTCTCTGCTCTTGCTGTGCTGCTTAACAAAAACACACACAAGAATATTATTTTCAAGGTTTTTGGCATACGTTAATTCCGTTTTTTATCGTACGACTTCTGCTTAGGTATAGCCTATAGCCGTAAGTAAATCTCAAGCACTTGTTTGCTGTCAAGTTATGGTTTTTTTCACGAACCTGGAATGGCAGGCTATTGATGTCGGCTGTCTTAAAACATCTCAAGACTGCACCCGCCGCCGGGCATTCGCTTAGAACGAACGATTCAGTAGCCAGTCATCTCCCATTCTAACCCATTGCACAATGAGAGGCGCGTCCTGCTGTGGGCCAAACCAGTTTTCTGTGAGCCAGGCGATGAGGATAATCAGTATCAGTGTTCTGAGTAGCTCGCTGATGAACGTGATTGTTTCGTGAGTAGATTTTGGTAAGGCAGCTTCCAGCCAGTAGGCTATCTTTTTTCGCAGTATATGAATCAGATACCAGGCCAGCAGTATGATCAGTAGTTTACTGCCCAGTCCGGGTACGGCAGACATGAAATCAGCCATGCTGCTCAACGCACCGCGTAATTGTGAAGCCACGCGAAAGCCAAGCAGTAACGCGGCCAGCAGGCTGATGGTAATCAGTGAGTGTAGTGATTCACCGAGGTTCTTACGCCCGGCCCTGAGCAACCGCAATGCAATAAAAACAAGCGCTATTGCATCAAGAAGGCTGATATTCAGCATAATTTACCGGTGAGATTGAGCGGCTAGCTCAAACGGTTCAGGCGATATTCTGATAATAAAGATTCTGTGGATGACGGGCATCCGCAAAAAAGTAATAACGCTCGGCAATCAAACCCAGAAACTGTATGGCAAATGCCAGCATGGGTAGATGTGGCGATTGAATCATATAAGAAACAAGGATGAGCGCAACCGGCACAACAAAAACCATAAGAATAAAGAAATATTTTATGATTTTTAAGGCGCTGTCCGAGCGACCGTGAAAAAATTCCCGTGTATTGAAGGAGCCGCCCATAAAGCCCATAGTGCTTTGTTTGATATGATTGTGTCTTATGCCCAGCGCTGTTTGTATGGATGATTTGTGCCGGATGCGCTGGTTGCGTATCAGTGATATGACACGGGTAAGCAGCGCCAGCAGTGTGGCGATAACGGCCCAGGCGCCAAAAAAGGCGACCAGTTCGATATTCATCCAGGCCGACAGCGCGGCCGCCAGCATAAAGCCGGAAGCAATACCAAACAGGGTGTAATTAATCAGGGTGAGAGGTGTATGCCATTCCTGAAGAAATTTGATACTGGCGTAGATCATGGCGGTGCAGATAAACAGGGCAAAGGCCAGCAGAGTGCCGAGCGTGCCGATGATCAGGCTAAGGTCAACCGGCAGAGCATCGGAGATAACGAACAGGGTTTGTGTCCAGCCAAAATAATGCACAATACCGTACAGCATCACCATGCTCATAAAGGCCGGTAATACGATGACTTCACGTGATAACCAGGAAGTTCGCCATTGGGTTGCTGAGCGCCAGGCACGTTCCGGGTGTCCCAGATGAAAGAAAGAAGCCAGCAGACCGGCACCCAGCAGCAGTAAGGCCAGCAAGCTGCCGGGTGCGTACAGCTCGGCGGTTTGCGGACTGTGCAGCAGGTTGGCGAGCGAATAGAACTGGCTGGTAAATAAGGCCAGAAACAGCCCCTGACCCGCGCCGATCAGGGTAGTAAGAAAAATTACGGAAAAGGCCGGGTGCATGGAAAATGACTCCTAGAAAGCAATATCGTCGAGGGTTTCGCCTTCGGCGGCGGGTAAGGATTCTTCTCTGAGCGGGTTGTCCACTCTTTCCAGTTCATCCTTATGCAGTTGCAGACGGGTTTTACGTCTGGGCAGATAATGATTGGCCGGTCGGGTGCCCCATTCCGGCATCAGTTGATAGCCGCCCTGTTCGCGTATGGCGACAGAAACTTCAGAATCTGAATCATGCACATCACCAAACAGTCTGGCACTGGTGGGGCAGGCCAGTACACAGGCTGGTTTGCGTTCTGATTCGGGTTTGCTTTCATCACTGATGCGGTCAATGCAGAGGGTGCATTTTTTCATCACCTTCTGATATTCATCCAGTTCGCGCATGCCGTAGGGGCAGGCCCAGGAACAATATTTACAGCCGATGCATTTGTCATAATCAACCAGCACTACGCCATTGTCTTTACGTTTGTAGCTGGCGCCGGTGGGGCAGACAGGTACACAGGGAGGGTCTTCGCAATGCAGACAGCTTTTGGGAAAATGCACGGTTTCCATATTTGGAAAAGTACCAATTTCGTAAGTCTGTACACGGTTGAAAAAAGTGCCAGTGGGGTCGTTGTCATAAGGGTGTTGATCCACCATAGGACCGGCCCAGCCGGAAGTGTTCCATTCCTTGCAACTGGTGACACAGGCATGGCAACCCACGCACACATTCAGGTCTATGACTAAAGCCAGTTGTGTCATGATTTTTTCCCCGCATTGAACAGGCCGGCGACATAGTTCTGCCATTTACCGCGTTTTTTATCCATGCCGGGTACACGGTGTAGTGGTTTGAATTGTGGCCAGCTTTGTTTGCTCTCGCTGTCTTCAGCTTTGTACACTTTAACACGCACATCGAACCAGGCCGCCTGACCGGTAATGGGATCAGAATTGGACAGGTGCTTGCCGGATTCACAGGGCGGTAATTCTTCAGAGATGACATGGTTCAGCAAAAAGCCTTTTTGTGATTCGTTGGCTTTGGGTGATAAGCCCCAGGCACCGGATGCTTTGCCGATGGCGTTCCAGGTCCATACTGTGCCGGGTTCAACTGCTTCAGAATAGCGGCACATGCAGCGTACTTTACCGTGGGGCGATTCAATCCAGATCCAGTCACCATCGGCAAAGCCTTTTTCGCTGGCTAGAGTGGGGTTCATAAATAAATAATTATGGGTATGAATCTGCCGCAGCCAGGCATTCTGGGAGTCCCATGAATGGTACATCGCCATCGGCCTTTGGGTAAGCGCATTCAAGGGGTATTCACGTGTATCCACCAATTGTGATTCCAGTGGTTCGTAATAAAACGGTAGTGGATCAAAATAGGTTTCCACCCGTTTGCGCAGGCGTTCGGGGGGCTGCTTGCCAGGGCGCTTGCCCTGCGCGGCCAGACGGAATTTTTGCAGCACTTCCGAATACAGATGCAAGTTGATGGGTTCGGCATAACGGGTCATGCCGTGTGCTCGCGCCCATTCCAGATAGCCCTGATTCCAGTTGCGCATGTACTGGTAGGATTTGGGTAACTCGTATTGAAAAAAGCAGTTATTGTTGGCGTACATTTCCCACTGTTTGGGGTTGGGTTCACCTTTAAGGAATTTCTCGCCCCCTTTGCCGCGCCAGCCGGCCAGAAAGCCAATGCCGGAACCGGGAGAGGTTTCGTAATTAATGACGAAGTCGGGGTAGTCACGGAATTTGCGTTTGCCGTCTTGCTTGACGAAAGCGGGCAGTTGCAGGCGGCTGCCCAGTTCAATTAAGACATCCTGAAACGGCTTGCAGTCCCCCTTGGGTTCGGTCACTGGAATACGTACCGAATCAACCGGCCCGCTGAATTCAGAGATGGGCCTGTCCAGCATGGACAGCGCATCATAGCGTTCCAGATAAGTGGTGTCGGGTAGAACCAGATCAGCGAATGCTACGGTTTCAGAATGGAAGGCATCACAGACAATCAGAAAAGGAATCTTGTATTCGCCATTGTCATCCGTATCGGTGAGCATGTCGCGCACCTTGCTGGTATTCATGGATGAATTCCACGCCATATTGGCCATAAACAGCAGCAGGGTATCAATTTTATAGGGATCACCGCGCCAGGCGTTGGTGATGGTGTTATGCATCAGTCCATGCACGGACAAGGGGTATTCCCAGGAGAAAGCCTTGTCGATGCGTACCGGTTCACCGTCATCGTCAACAAACAAATCATCGGGTGTGGCCGGCCAGCCCAGTGGCATACCGTCCAGCACCGTATCGGGTTTTACACAATCGGGGCCTTTGGGCGGCTTGGGGCAGGGGGGAATCGGGCGCGGAAAAGGCGCTTTGTGACGAAAACCACCGGGGCGGTCAATGGTACCCAGCAGGGTCATTAAAATACCCAGGGTGCGAATGGTCTGAAAACCGTTAGAATGCGCTGCCAGACCACGCATGGCATGAAAGGAAACCGGATTGCCGGTGACGGAATCGTGCTCATTGCCCCAGGTATCTGTCCATTGAATGGGCAGTTCAATTTTCTGGTCACGCGCGGTAACGCCCATTTCATGCGCCAGCCGGCGAATGGTTTCGGCCGGAATGCCGGTAATGCTTTCCGCCCATTCGACCGAATATTTTTCCATGCGTTCTTTCAATAACTGAAAGGACGGTTTGACCGCTGTACCGTCATCCAGAGTGAAATCACCCAGCAGGTAAGGATTGCAACCGGGCGTGTGCGTGCCCATGGCGATGTCCAGTTCCTTATCCCACCAGAGTTTGTTCTGCGGGTCGAAACAACCTTCCTCGTAATGCATTTCGGCGGGATAAAACAGGCCGTGGTCGGCACTTTTCTGGTCATCAATAACCAGTTCAGCCGCGTTGGTGTAGTTCACCAGAAAGTCACGGTCATACAATCCCTGCTGAATGATCTCGTTGCAAATCGCCAGCAGCAAAGCACCATCGGTACCGGGTTTAATCGCCACCCATTCATCCGCAATGGCCGAATAGCCGGTGCGAATGGGGTTGATGGAAATAAAGCGTCCACCCTGGCGCTTGAACTTCGAGATATGAATTTTCAGCGGGTTGGAGTCGTGATCTTCGGCGGTACCAAACATGATAAACAATTTGGAACGTTCCAGGTCCGGGCCGCCGAACTCCCAGAAAGAGCCTCCGATGGTATAGATCAGACCGGCAGCCATGTTGACCGAACAGAAACCGCCATGCGCCGCATAATTAGGCGTACCGAACTGCTTGGCGAACATGCCGGTCAGAGCCTGCATTTGATCGCGGCCGGTGAACAGGGCGAATTTTTTCGGGTCTTCAGCGCGAATTTTGGCCAGGCGTTCGTGCATAATGCCGAAAGCCTGTTCCCAGGATATTTCTTCAAAGTCGGATTCACCGCGTTTCGCGTTCTTTTTGCGCAGCAGGGGCTTGCTTAAACGCCCGGGGGAATACTGCTTCATAATGCCGGAAGCGCCCTTGGCGCACAGCACCCCCTGATTGTGCGGGTGTGCCGGATTGCCCTCAATGTGTCTGACTTCGCCATCACGCAGCGTGACACGAATCCCGCAACGGCAGGCACACATATAGCAAGTGGTGTTTTTTACCTCAACGCCGCTTTGTCCGGCATCATTATGGTCAACAGGATCTTGCATAGGGTTCAGGCTCCGGAAACGGATGAGTGAAGGCCGATTATAATATTAGTTGATGCTTATAATCAAATTTTTACGCTATAAAAGGGCTTCTTGAAGCATAGCATTTAGATTGATTAACAAAGGTATAACTTATACAGATTTATTTTCCCGGGTTATTCTGTAGTTTGCCACAAGGAGAGAAGTATGAGGCTGTTGAGAAAAATTGTGGGCAGATTGCTGGCTGCGGCGCTGGTGCTGCTTTTGTTGCTGGCAGGATGGATTGTTCTTAATTCACAGGATTCTGCTGATTATGATGATCAGGGCTTGCTGGCTTTGATTCAGCCCATACCCGCACAACAAAATGCTTATCCAGTATTGAGCAAGCTGGATGTACTTCAGAAACAAGCTGAAGCTACAAACACTTCCTGCAATGAAAAAGCACTTGAATTACTGGCCAGCAAGTCTGTTGATGAAGCCGAATTACAGGACTGGTTACGTCCTTATGCGGCCATGCAGACGATTGTGCGTGAAGCCTTGCGATACGAGCAATTACAGTTTCCACTGATCCAGGGCGCGTTGGATGAAATACCTCCATACGCAGGCCAGTTGTGTGCTGCACGGGTTTTGGCTTTACAGGCACGTTTATTTTTGTTGCAAAACAACTATACAGATGCCGCTTCCACTTTGCGTATGCTTATGAACTATGGCTTTATGATACAAACTGAAAAAAGCCATACTTTGATTTCCTGGGTGGTGGGTGATGTGATCATTGAGCTGGGTCTGGAATCATTACCACAACTGCTTGCGCAGCCGTACTGGAACCGGCAACAGCAGGCTGGCTGGGATAAACTGCTCAGTAAACTGGCTGATCGAAACCAGGATGGTTTTAGCGAGGTTTTTAATGGAGAACTGTACTTTTTGTTCAAGGCTATTCCTGCAATGGGCGCATTGGATGAAAATGAAGCAGAAGCAAGAGATGAAGCGGTTTTTGCTGAAATGAGTGATTTCTTTTACCGTCCACCTTTTTTCAGCTGGTTAAAAAACTATTATTTCCATCCCCATGAAACTTTTTCCTTTCAGGCCAGCCGGATGAAAGACTGGCAGTTGCAAGCGCACAAGCCTTGTAATGCACAAGTGTATCCGGCTCATAATGAACCAGGCTGGGTGGAAGGGTTAGGCCCCAATGCACTCGGTCTTGAGATTGCAGATTATTCAGGATATTTCTTAAAGCGCTGTAAAACACACACAAGAATATCAACTCTTAGAGTCAATATGGCTGCTCAGGCATTTTATAACGAGAATGGCCGCTTTCCTGTCCAATCCAGCGAGCTTGTGCCGGATTATTTGGCAGCCGTGCCAGTGGATGATTTTGATGAAAAGCTGATCGATTATGCCGGCTGTGAAGATGGCTGACAATCTACGGCAATCGTTATTCGAACATCTTAATCTGGAAATTAAAATTTCACCGGAGTCAGGTGCTTCCCCTATAATTGCCTGGGTAACCGTATAAACCGCTTAGGGCATCGTCAGCAGAGGAATTTTGGATGAATCAGGAAAAGGTTGTATTTGGTTTTTTTATCGTACTGGCTTTAACGCTGAATTTCGGCTTTTTTGTCGGTGAGCTGGATAATACGGCGCATCATAATGTGTATGAATTATTTGCCGTTATTGTGGTGAATCTGATTGCGACCATCCTGAAATTTGGTGATCGTACCCAGATGGGGGCGGTGTTGCTGGCCACCAGCCTGGTGGCCGTATTGCAATTGATGGCGGCCGCCATTGTCTGGGGTGTGGTAGAACATGTCATGCAGGGAGGCATGACCCCGGACAGAATGGCCAGCGTAGTGTCTTTAACCGGCGGCGCGATGCTGGCGAATGTCATCTCGGTAGTATTGCTGATTATTGAAACCGTTTTGCTGCGTCGTTAAAGCGATCCAAAGCTTTCTACTGATGCATAACATCTTCTTCATTATTTTCAGGCGCATGCGCCAGCCCTTGCTGATTCTGGTCAGTATTTATGCGGTTGCGGTATTGGGGCTGGTTTTGATTCCGGGTGTGGATGCAGACGGTCATGTCTGGCACATGAGCTTTTTTCATGCCATCTATTTTGTCAGCTATATGGCGACCACCATCGGTTTTGGTGAGTTGCCGCAGGCCTTCAGTGATGCGCAGCGTTTATGGGTCATCGTGATGATCTACGCAACCGTGGTGTCATGGATTTATTCAATCGGGGCACTGATTTCGCTGCTGCAGAATCATGGTTTTCAGCAAGCCTGGGGCGAACGGCGCTTTGCCAACCAGGTGCGACATATTACCGAGCCTTTCTATCTGGTTTGCGGTTACGGTGAAACCGGTCAGATGCTGGTACATGCACTATTGGAGGACAATCATCAGGTGGTGGTGCTGGATAAAACTCCAGACGCAGTCGATTTAACCATACTGGAAGATCAGCGCCTGCATGTGCCTTCCTTGAAATGTGACGCAGGGGAACCGAATAATCTGATTCTGGGAGGGCTGAAACATCCTCGCTGTGCGGGTGTAATTGCTCTAACGCACTCGAATGACACCAATTTGCAAATCGCCATCAGCAGTAAATTACTCAGTCCCGATGTGCCGGTGGTTTGTCAGGCCGATTCCCATGAATACGAAGCCAATATGGCTTCTTTCGGCACCGATTTTATTATTGACCCTTTCGATACCTTCGCGACTTATCTGGTGGTGGCCTTGCAATCACCCTGCCTGTTTTTGTTGCGCCAGTGGTTGACCGGAAACCGGCACCAGGAACTGGAGGAACCCATTTATCCACCCAGTGGAAAATGGATTGTTTGCGGCTATGGCCGTTTTGGCAAAGCGGTTATTGAAAAGCTGAAAAAAGAACACATTGAACTGATTGTTATTGAAGCCACGCCGCAAGCTGTTGATGCTCCACAGGGAACTATAAAAGGCTGGGGAACCAAAGCCGAGACACTGCTGCAGGCGGGAATTGAAAGCGCGCAGGGTATTGTGGCGGGAACCAATAATGACGCCAATAATTTATCCATTGTCATGACAGCCAGAAAGTTGAACCCGGATCTATTTGTTGTGCTGCGGCAGAATCGCTCCACCAATAAAGCCATATTTGAAGAAATCAATGCCGATATGCTGATGCACCCCAGTCATATACTGGCGACCAAAGTACGGGTATTGTTGGCAACACCATTACTGAATGAATTTGTCAGTCTTGGCTATCACCAGGAAGATGCCTGGGCCTGTGAACTGATCAGTCGTATTTCGGCTCTGGTACAGATAGAAGTTCCCGAGGTCTGGGAAGTCAGGATTAATGACCAACAGGCGCATGCCGTATTGAGCACGATAAAGCGGGCAGAGATTGTGACTATGGGGCATTTGCTGCATGACACCACGAAAGAAAAAAGGCCGCTCTGGTGCATACCACTATTGCTGCATCGCAGTAATGATCAATACCTGCTGCCGGATGATGACTTCAAGCTGAAACAGAATGATCACATTCTGTTCTGTGGCAGCAGACGCGCACGTCTGTCTATGGAATGGATACTGCTGAACCAGCATTTATTGAATTATATTCTGACTGGTGAAAGTATCCGGCAAAGTGAGGTCTGGCGTTGGTTGAGTCTGAAGTAGCTGAAGAGTTGCCTGCGACCTTTTTTTATATTACCTGAGTTTTTTATTATTATGCGAAAGAGTAATCATCATCGTTGGCCTGGGTCTAACTACCTGTCTGCTGCTTTTCTGCTGCTTATTGTGGCTGGGTGCAGCACCAGCCCTACAGGACGAAAGCAGTTAATGCTGCTTTCCCCGGAGCAGGCGGTAGCGGCTTCCAGCAAGGCTTATATCAAGACCATTGGTGATCTGAATGCGGAAGGAAAAATTGATCATGATGCGGCTGTCAATGATCGTGTGAAACGCATTACCGGAAAATTAATAGCCCAGGCCATCAAGCTGTACCCGCATACGAAACGCTGGGACTGGAGCGTCAAGGTCATTGATGACCCGCAACAGGTCAATGCCTGGTGCATGGCGGGTGGAAAAATGGCTATTTACACCGGCCTGCTTGAAAAAGTAAAGCCGACTGACGCGGAACTGGCGCAGGTCATGGGGCATGAAATTTCACATGCCCTGGCGAATCATACCGCTGAAAAAATGTCCACCGCCATGGCGGCGCAAGCCGGTTTGATTGTTGTAGCCATAGCCGCCAATGACAGCCGCTACCGGGGGGCTGCGCTAACCGGGGCCGCACTGGCGGCCACTACCGCCATTCAATTACCTAACAGCCGCGCGGCTGAATCCGAGGCGGACAGGATAGGTATAGAATTGGCCGCCAGAGCCGGTTATGATCCACACGCGGCGGTCAGTCTGTGGCAGAAAATGGAAAAGGTAGGGGATAAAAATCCACCGGAGTTTCTCAGCACGCATCCCGCGCCTGGCAACCGTCAGCGAACCCTGAAAAAACTGATTCCTCAAATGATGCCTTATTATCAGCAAACGGGTGAGCGGCCTGTTTATCATCTACCCTGATAGGGCATTGAAAAGTACTGAATGATGCAAAACTGGATACAGGTTCTGAGTGAGGCTTTCCGTGCATTCGGGGTTCTGGATGTTATTCTGCTGATTGCCAACAGCCTGCTGATCCTGTTTTCACGTCATATCGTATTGAAACTGTTCCCGGATGCAGAGCAGGATGAATGGTTTACCCGTCGCGTGCATTTTTTTCGTGCCGCCAATCTGCTGATTGTGGTTTTCGTTCTGTTTTATCGCTTCTTTCTGCCATTGGCCGACCATTCCTGGATCACCCGCCTGCTGGCTGTCATCGTAGCCGCTTATCTGTTCTATTTAAGTTTCCATCTTGTTAATTTTCTCATCAAGAAACGATTCGGGCGTGAGCATGAATTGAATGGTGAGCGACGTCTGAGTGATACTTATAATTCGCGTATTCTCGGTATGCTCACCGCCACTTTGTTTTCGGTGATCGGTCTGATAGCGATCATCCGGATTCTGGGTTTTGACAGCCTGCTGGAAGCGGGGGGTGTGATTGGTGTTGTGGGTGTCATGCTGGCACTAACCCAGGGTGCCTGGGCGCCGGATATTATCAGCGGCCTGATCATTCTCAACAGTCGGCTGGTAGACGAGGGCGATGTTATTGAACTGCGGGATGGAGAAAAAATGGTTGGCGTGGTTTTCAAAACCAAAATATTCCATACCGAACTGCTCAATCTGGTCAATAACCACCGGGTCATGGTGCAAAACGCGCGTTTAAGAGGCATGACCATTGCCAATCTTTCACGCTTCGCTTCCGCCAGGGGGCTGCGTGAAAGTCTGAGTTTCAAAATCGGTTACGAGGTGACTGAGGCACAGGTTCAGGAATTGTTCAAGAATGTTTTTGAACGCGCCAATAAAGATCAGGAAATCCCTATTGAATACCAATATCCACTGCAAGTGGCGCTTATGAATACGGGGGATTTTGCTATTGAATGGTCGGTGTATTATTACCTTAAAAGAGGTAAAAAAATTACTGCCGGTTCGCCAGCAGCTGCTGTCACTGGTGCTGCAGGAAGCAGAAAAACTGAATATCAGCCTGGCCACTCCCTTGCATTATGTAGCTGAAAATGAGGCACTGCAAAAAGCATGAAAGCGGAATTCTGGATAGAGCGCTGGCAAAATGGCCAGATTGGTTTTCATCAGGAAGCTTTTAACGCGCACCTGCAAAATTATTGGCCGGCTTTGGGCTTGCCGGCAGAAGCCTGCGTGTTTGTACCCTTGTGTGGCAAAACTCTGGATTTACTCTGGCTCAGGTCACAGGGGCATTCTGTATTGGCGGTAGAAATCAGTGAACTGGCGGTAGCCGCTTTCTTCCGGGAAAATGATTTACAGGCACAGATAACGCAGGAAGAACATTTCAGCCGTTGGCAGTGCGCAGGCATCGACATACTCTGTGGTGATTTTTTTGATCTGCAAGCCGCTGATGTAGGTATTTGTGATGCGCTCTATGACCGTGCTTCACTGGTGGCCTTGCCCGCTGCCATGCGCAGGCAATATGTGCGGCATCTGCAAAAGACCATGCCGCAGCAAAAACCACATTTACTGGTAGCCCTGAGCTACGACCAGAATGTAATTGATGGCCCGCCATTTTCGGTAGAAGAAGCGGAAGTCAGAGAACTGTACGCCGCTTTCAAGGGTATAAAGAAAGTCTTTTCAGAAGATGTCATCAGCGGCTCACCGCATTTGCAGAAAAAAGGGCTGCAACATCTGCAGGAAACGGTTTATTGCTTGCAGGGATAACGGCCTATCCTCTGAAAGGGAATCAGTCAAAAACCGGCTTCATTTAAACGGCGATATTCTTTACAGCCATCTTGATCACCCTCGTCACAGGCTTTTCCATACCATTCCTTGGCAGAGACTTTGTTTTGACGAACACCACGACCACTCTCATACATAACACCCAGGTTATATTGCGCACCGGCAACCCCCTGTTCAGCGGCTTTCAAGTACCAGTCAATCGCCTTTTTATCGTCCTGACGAACCCCTTGACCTTGGTCATACATAACACCCAGGTTATATTGCGCACCGGCAACCCCCTGTTCAGCGGCTTTCAAGTACCAGTCAATCGCCTTTTTATCGTCCTGAC
>JAHXHF010000110.1 GCA_025656895.1 gamma proteobacterium symbiont of Bathyaustriella thionipta | reverse complement strand
TTATCCATGATCATCTCCTGTGAAATACTCAGGAGAAAGTGTTACCGATGTACAGGTGAAATAATAGGTGCTGATTTATTGGCGCTTACCCTTGATGGGCGCACCGGAAACCGATCTGGAGTCCGGCTTTGAATGGAGTGGCGAATGGGTAGTCACCTATGAAACCTTCCGGGATATGGGGCTGGCATTCGCAGCCGCATTGATATTGATCTATATCCTGCTGGTGTGGGAATTTGGTAATTTCATTCACCCCGCCATTATCATGGCACCCATCCCCCTCACCTTAATCGGTATTATTCCCGGCCACTGGCTACTGAATGCCGAGTTTACCGCAACCTCCATGATTGGCTTTATTGCACTGGCGGGCATTGAAGTGCGTAACTCCATTTTGCTGGTGGATTTTGCTCGCAATGAAGTACATATGGGCGTGGATCACCGAACCGCCGTCATCAATGCAGGCAGGATTGGTATGCGCCCCATTTGGGTAACCGATTTGACCATGATGGCCGGTGCTGCTGCCATCATCCTCGACCCCATCTTTGAAGGCATGGCTATTTCGCTGTTATTCGGCCCCATTGTTGCCGTTCCCCTGACCATGATTGTCGTACCCCTGGGCTGCATATCAGCTTGTGGTGCCTTCAGAGACAAGGTTGATCCGGATGCTGAAGCGGACAACGAATGTACACTGCCCAAACGTCTGTAATATCCTGCTCAAGATAAGAGGAAATCAGCAGAGAGGTGTCCTTAACAGTATGGCTTGCCTAACAGCCATCAAAGTTTTTCTTTGTTTGCTGCTCACTCACATGCGTTCCACCACGATTCATACTGAACTTAAGTAAGGGCGGGGTTAGCAGAGTCGTCACTATAACCATCAGCACCACACTGGAAAACAGGCTGGCATCAATAACACCTAAGGTTTTTCCGATAGAAGCAAATACAAGACCTACTTCTCCGCGAGGCATCATGCCGATACCGATCGCCAGCCGATTGAGCTTGCGACTGGCACCCAGCCCGGCAATAATTTTGCCCAGCATGGCTACCACGATCAGTGCAGTAGCCAGCAATAGTACCTGTTTATCCATAAAGTTTTCCAGCTTGACATGAATACCCATCAGCACAAAAAATATAGGAACCAGTATGGCTTCCAGCGGTGCAAACAATTCCTTGATGGAGTACTTGTGTTGTGACACATCCCCCCAGGCGGTGAAATGCTTGTCCATCAACAAAAGCCCCGCAGCAAAGGCACCGATGATGGTCGCCAGCCCGGCCAAACTGGCAAACCATGCCAGCACCATGACAAAAACAAAGGAAAAAAACAGCTTGGCTTCCAGTACATCCAGATTTTTCAATAAATGCAGGAGGATACGAATAAGCCATGGACCCAGCAAGAGCACCGTAGCGATAAAAAATATGGCCAGTAACAAGGTATGCAGAATACTATCCAGAGCCATGCTACCAGTGACCACAATACCGGAAACAATGGACAGCATCACCAGGCCCAATACATCATCCATAACCGCAGCACCCAGAATAACGTGAGATTCCGTTGCACTGGTTTTGTTCAAATCCTGCAAAACACGCGCTGTAATACCAATGCTGGTAGCGCCTAATGTTGCACCCAGAAACATATGCAACGCATGAGATTCTTCAGGCACAATCCACCAGGCCATCAGAAAACCCAGCGCAAAGGGAGCCAGCACACCAATAAGAGCCACCTGTATGGCATTGCGGCCTACTTGCCTGAGCTCCCCTACGCAGGTATCCAGCCCCACATGAAACAGTAAAAAAATCACACCGTAGCGTGAGAACACATCCACCGCCTGGGCAATGGATAAATACTCCTGTCCTTGCGGGCCGCGAATAATATCCAGAATAAGTGCAACCCTTTCACTACCCACCACCGAAGCTACACAGGTTTCTACCGGCACTCCGGACATAACCATTTGTGCCAGCTTGATGCAGGCAACACCTTCGCGCAGAATAATGATCAGATCATAGCCGAACCAATACAGCACATTGCCCAACAGCACTCCTATGAGCAATTCTCCCAGTACCGAGGGCTGTTTCAAGAAGCGCGCCAAATAGCGCCCCACCAATGCGGCCACCAGAATCAGGGTGACACCAAAAATGACCGGCGCAATCGGGTCATGATGTGCCAGCATAGGTTGCAGTTCAACAGCCGCCATTCGTTATCTACACTATGAAATAAAGATCGGGCATGATATGAGTATAACTTGCTGATCATGGCTTGCATGATGAAAGTCTATGGATATTGAGCACTCTGTTGATTAGCGTCATGCCTCTGTTGTAAGCACTGGCAATATTGTCAGGCAAGGGATACTCTTAGATAAGAAGAAAGACCTACATTCAGATTCACGGGGGAGAATATGATCGAAATCAAACACAAAACCAGCGGTGCTGTTTTAGCCTCTATAGATGCAGACAGCTTGATCGGAGCTGATTTAAGAGACATGCGTCTGGCTGGGGCTGATCTGGCCGACACTGACCTCAGTGGCGCTCATCTGGAGGACGCTGATCTGATTCGTGCCGATCTCAGTGGCTCTAATCTGAGTGGAGCCTGGCTAACAAGGACACATATGAATGATGCCAACCTGAGTCGGGTCAAGCTTTGCGGTGCCCACCTGGGTTGTGATACCCGATCAGATGCCGCTATGCTTTCTAACAGTGACCTGAGCGGCGCTGATTTGAGCCATGCTGATCTAAGAAAAGCCGAGCTTCGCCAGGTTTGCCTGCAAGGTGCCACTCTGAGTAATGCCGATATGCGTGGCATCGATTTACATGGCAGTAATCTGAGTGCGGTTATCGCACATAATGCCTTGATGATTGATGCCAATCTGCGTGAGGCCAATCTAAGCAATGCCGATCTGCGTGACAGCCACTTGAATGATGCCAATCTGGTTAAAGCCGACCTCAGTGGCGCGGATATGGGCAGCCAGTTGGAAAAGCGTTTTACGGTAATCAATCTGGCCAATTTTGAAGGCGCTAATCTGAGTAATGCCAAAATGCCAGGTGTTTCTGCATTAAGTGCCAATATGAAACACGCCAATCTTTCCGGGGCTGATCTTAGGCACGCTGTATTAAGTGGCTCGGTTCTGCGTGGTGCCAATGTTGCCGGAGCCAACTTTGAAGGTGTGGAACTGGCTACAGTTTCAATGGTTTTCGCCAATTTTTCCAAAGCACTGAATGCAGTTATTCCTTCCTACAAACAGAATTTGAGATAAGCGTAAGGCTGAATAACTTGTTTCCTGGTTTCTGCTATACAGGTGTTTACTAACAGAACGCCTGGCGGTTCTTGCACCTTGCTTAAATGGATGGCTTTTTCTCTCAGAAACTTCCAGGGAAAACAATGATCACAGGGATAGATTGAAAAACTGAAAGTGGGTTACTTAGCTGCACTGTTGTTGGCTGTAGCAGCGGCACTGACCTGATTGTTGATGAACTGCTCCAGCATCTGTGCACTCACCGGCCCGGTATGATGCGCAATCATATTACCTTGTGGACCAACAATAGCGGTCGTTGGTAGTCCTTTGAGTGGTTCAAACGGAATCAGCGGCGTTTCACCGATGAGCAATATCGGGTAATTGATGTTGAAGCGATGCCTGAAGGCTTCCAGAGCCTGCATGTCAGGGGCATCTTCAAAGTCTATTCCAAGCACCCGGTATTGAGGGTTGTTTTTCTGAAAGCTGACCAGTTCCGGGATTTCCTGCACACAGGGTCCGCACCAGGTGGCCCAGAAGTTGACAATGATCCACTGTCCCCGATAGTCGGATAGCTGTTGTGGAACACCATCTGCAGACATGAGTTCAAAATTAACCGCTTCCGCCTGCACAGGGTTGGCGCAAAAGATAAAGCAGCAGAAAAACAGGCAGGAGAGTCTTGGCATAATCATGGCTATACGGTCAGGTGGCTGTGTTCATTATAGGGCTCGGGCAGCCCCATATGAAAGCCTTGCGCATAGTCAATGCCAATTTCTTTCAGTGCCAGCCGGGTTTCTTCATTCTCGACCCATTCGGCTACTGTTTTTATCCCCATAACATGCGCAACCTGATTGGTTGATTCAACAATAGAACGAGCCACCCGATCATGCAATAAATCATGTACGAACATACCATCAATTTTAAGATAATCAACCGGCAGGCTTTTCAGATAAGCATAAGAACTTAGACCGCTGCCGAAATCGTCCAGAGCAAAATGACAGCCTCTTGCGCGCAATGATTCCATAAAAATACGGGTTTGCGCCAGGCTGGAAACGGCTGCTGTTTCGGTAATTTCAAAACAGACTCGACTGCTTTCAATGGCGTATTCATTGAGTTTTTTATGGATGAAGGGCAGAGCTTTGTCGGCATTGATGGTGCGTCCGGATAAATTAATGGCAATATGTTGATCGGGTTGGCCGCTGTGTTGTAACCGTTTCAGCGCATGCTCAATCACCCAGTAATCAATATCGGGCATCAGGTCGTAGCGTTCGGCGGCGGGGATGAATTTGTCCGGTAGCAGCAGAGAGTTATCTTCTGCCTGCATACGTAACAGGACTTCGCAATAAGGATGTGTTTCATTCGACTGCAAAGCGATAATACGCTGGCAGCAAAGCGCAAACTCTCCCTGGTCAACAGCCTGCCGCAGGCGCGCTACCCAACGCATTTCACCTTTGCGCTGGTGCAGCTCGGAATCCTGCATGACATAATGATGAATGCGGTTACGACCGGCATCTTTGGCGGTATAGCAGGCAATATCAGCCGCACTCATCAGTTCATTACTATCATTATTATTGCTGGTAATTTCAATCAAACCGATACTGACACCAATATCAAACAAATTGTTTTCCCAGCGAAAACGGAATAACTGCACCGCTTCGCGCAGTTTTTCGGCAATATCATGCGCCTGTGTCAGCGGACAATTGCTGAGTAAAACTCCAAACTCATCGCCTCCCAGACGAGCCAGCATGTCGCTGCTTCTGATTTGTGAGCTGAGCAGTTTTGAAATTTCACGCAATAACTCATCACCGGCAATATGGCCGCTGGTATCATTTACAATCTTGAATTGATCCAGGTCCATATAAAGCAGGGCATGTGTTTGCTGACTGTCCTTGGAGTTCTGTAGCAGCTCCGACAGGCGTGCTTCAAAAGCAGTACGGTTATGAAGTTCGGTCAGTACATCATGGCTGGCCTGATAGGAGAGTTGCTGCTTCAGTTCACGCTGCGCACTAACATCATGAAAGACCAGAACCGCACCGATAATCTCACCGTTGCGATCACGAATAGGGGCTGCCGAATCTTCAATGGCGGTTTTATTGCCGGATTTGTCTACCAGCAGGTTTTGATGAGTGAGATGCACCACCTGACCGCTGAGCATGCATTGTTCTACCGGGTTATCAATTTTTTCATGCGAACTTTCATTAATGATGTTGAATACTTCGTACAGGGGCAGGCCGATAGCAGAAGCATTCTGCCAGTCACATAATGCTTCCGCCACCGGATTCATGTATTGCACACAGCCGTCACGGTCGGTGGTAATAACGCCGTCACCGATAGAGGCGAGCGTGACCTGCGCTCTTTCCTTCTCGGTATCAAGCCGGTGGTAGGCCTGTTCACGTTCCAGTTCATTGCTGATCCAGTGTGCCATTAACCTGAGAAGTTCTACATCACTGTCACTGAAACGGCGGCGGTAAGGTTCAAAAGAAACAAATATGATTATACCGAAGGGCTTGTGATTGATATCGATCCTGCAGCCGATATAAGTGGGTGACAAATGGCGTGTGCTTTTATCCTGCTGCAGATGAGCAATAGGCTGGTCAGAGATAAAAATATCCTGAATGATGTCATCACCAATATCTTTGCAGGTCAGTGTGGCGGCCACTTCATTGCTTGCTGCGCTGCTGATGATGTGCCTGTGTTGCGCATCCATTTCAATCATCAGCCCGCTGCTCATGGCGAATCGCTGGCAGCCCATGCGTAATAATTCTTCAGCACGTTGTTTAACACTGTTGCCGGGGCCTATGGCCACCTGATACAACTCGCGGATGGAGGCCTCGCTTTGACGTAAATCCTGCACAGTCTGATCATGTTCAATAGCAATAGCCGCGAGCGAGGCAGCCTGTTTGAGTAACTCAACCTGTTTTTCGTCAGGGCGTGCGCTTGTACCGAAGGACAGTGCGCAGGTTCCCAGCAATGCGCCTTTAGCGCCGATGATGGGGGTGGACCAGCAGGCGTGTACGCCATGCGACAGAGCAAAATCCCGGAAGGCCGCCCATAGCGGATCGGTGGCAATATCGGGTACAAACACGGTTTCCCGACGATGCGCTGCCGTTCCACAGGACCCCATGGCCTCACTTACGGCCAGGCCTTCAAAGGCTGAGATATAGGCATCCGGTAAACGAGCGCTTACTCCGCTTCCCAGTGTTTCTCCATCGGCTAGTAATCTAAGGATGGAGGTCATTCCATGGGTGATCTGCTGATCCAGAATACGGCATAGATCTGTCAGCGATTCCGCTAGTGGAACATCGGTTGCTACTTTGGAAAGAAAGTCTTTTTGATGCTGGGTGAACAGTTCCTGTTGGTATTGCTCGCTTATTTCACTGAGGTAGCAATTGATACCCGGCAGGCTGGGAATGGGCTGAATATTAACCAGCCAATGCCTGTCTACAAAGTGGGTAACCACATTATTGATACCCATACCGCCGCGCACGGCATTCTTTATGATTTCTGCAGGATCACCCGGCAGGGTTCCCAGCAGTTCCTGGTCACTCATGCCGTATTCAATCTGCAGTTCGGTCGTAGCCGGATTGCGAAATACAATGTTGCCATTACTGTGTAAGGAAAATACCGGGTAGGGGTTGTATTCCGGATAAGTGGCCATCAGCCTTAATTGCTTGCTGTTACGGATTAAGTGCTGCAGAACGTAAGCAATAATAAGCAGGGTAATGATGGTCAATAGCAGCAGCATGCTGCGCCATTGCATATCCCTGGCCTGGTGAATCCGTTGTATGGACTGATATTCCTGTAATAGTTTTTGCAGGTTGTTGCCGACTATGGGGGAGCTGATTTTATTGATTAAATCAGAAACACGCGGTTTTTCTTCCAGTATGGTACGGGTGTGCTGTAACACCAGTTGAATGGACGCCTGCGCGTCAGGATGCATATCTGCCAGTTCTTCTACTTCGCTTAGTTCATTGTAAACGGCCAGCCGCCAGCGCTCGGAATTGGTTTGGGCGTAAAGCATGACCTGTAACAACACGGCTTGCAGTGAGGCGGCCAGCACCTGACCGTTCGCTTCAGACTCCAGACTGATATTCAGGTTGTCGATCAGATAGGGCAAAAAGGCAATAGAATTGAGCAGTGTGGCATTGTAGCTTTTGAAGTTTTCCACAGACTTGAAGCGTTCTTCACTATGCCTGCTGTAGGCTTGCAGCAACTGTTCAAACTGTGGATTACGGCCTTGCAGTGAGGATAATTCGCTCTGCAACTGCTGCATGACCTGATTGTGCTGCTGTGTATCACTGACCAGATCGTCATAATGTTGCAGGCGTCCACTGGCCGCCATGATGACGGTCTGGATAATATGGTTGTTAATGGTTTGTAACTGTCGAAGTTGCGCGACTACCTGGTCGTCCAGTTCATTGTAGCGAACACTGTTGTACCAGTAGATACTGCCGGCCAGTGCTATCAGCAGGCAGGCCGTTACTACTATGAAATGGGATATCAGCTTCATGGCTGGCTCAGTGGTTTACCTTGGTAGTTGCCGGTGAGTGTTTTTAAAAACTCGATAATCAGGTTGATATCCTGCTGACTCAGCTCTTTCCCCAGTTGATGTCGCATCATGACCTGAACGGCATCTTGCAGGGTAGAGATGCTGCCATCATGCAGATAGGGAGCTGTAACCGCAACATTACGCAAGCTGGGTACCTTGAAAACATAACGATCCTGTTCTTTGCCGGTCACATTGAAACGTCCATAATCATCCGCATTGATGGGTGTCTCCCGATTTGCAAAATACTCTTCCCGCTTGTAAATACCAAAGCGCTGAAACATATTGCCGCCCAGATTACGTCCCTGGTGACAGGCGATGCAGCCATGTTGTTTGAATAACTGATAGCCTTTTTTGGCCTGCGCGCTGATGGCATTCTGCTTGCCTTTCAGCCACAGGTCAAAGGGAGCATCCGGCGTGATCAGTGATTGCTCATAAACAGCAATCGCATTCAGGACATTTTCACGCCTGATGCCGTCCGCAAAAGCCTGCTTGAACAGGCCGGGATATTCTTCATCCTGACTGAGTATGTACAAAATATCGGCCCATTGCATGGCCGCGTGCTTGGGGTTTTGCAGGGAGCCATCGGCCTGCTGCTGCAGGCTTGCGTTGCGGCCATCCCAGGACTGGGCAAAATTCAATGCGGCATTGAATACGCTGGGGGCGTTCAGATGACCGGCCTGCTGGTCATTTTCAATCGAGGCCGGAATAGACTCGGCACCATTGAAAGCAACCTGATGACAACTCACGCAGGGCATATCGCCATTTTTAGACAAGCGCGGGTCGTTGAACAGTTTTTCACCCAGATGAATTTGCTTAGCGCTGAAGTTGGATGCCACACTGACAGGTAAAACAGGCTCATGTTGGGTCGTGGCCTGTACGGCTGTTACAGGCAATAGCAGCAGGGCAAGCAGGACAATGGCTGAGGGCAGGGTTTTAAACAGCATGGATGCGTTTCATGAAAAACTCAAACGAATACTTATAACAGATATAAAGAAGCTCTATTGTGTGTCTGTTCACACTCTGCAGCAAAACAGACAGAGCCGGTTTTTTTGCGTGATACAGATTACAGCGAATAATAAATTTGCCCGATCAATTCGTGCAAAGCCTGGCGAATCTGTGCAGCGGCTTCTGCTGTAGGTAAATACTGCTGCCACAGGGGGCCTTCACTGCGACTGCTATATTGCGTGGCTGCCGGTATGACCTGTATCGCGGCTTGCCTGAAAGCCAGCAACGCACGTGGCATATGCCAGGCGTGGGTCACCAGCAGCGCACGGGAATAGCCTTTGCTGGCCAGTATGCGGGCGCTGTAACGGGCATTTTCCTGCGTGTTTCTGCTTTCTTCTTCAGTCAGAATATTGGCTTCTACAAAGAATTCATTGCGTAGTGTCTGCCTGGCCAGCTCCGCCTCGGAAATATCCATATCGGCTGGGCTGCCGCCTGTAAGCAGAATGGGCAATCCGGTTTTATGGCTTAACCAGGCCGCATAACGCAGCCGCTCCAACAGGCCGATACCAACCGTACTTTGACCATATTCAGGGGCATTTCGATACAGCCCGCCGCCCAATACAATAATAATATCGGCCTCACCGGGATGAAATTGCTGCACATTGAAAGCCGGCGTGGTTTCCAGTGTCTGCATGAGTAAATCCCGGCTGGCGGGGATGCTCAGTGCGTAGATCAATAACAGATTCATCATCAACAGCAGATAGCCGCTGCGATGTTTGCGCAGCAGCAAAATCAGGCTAAGCAGGCCGATGCCCAGATACAGGCCGGGTGGCAGAATCAGTGCCTTGATCCATGCCAGTTGCGCAAAACTCATGTTGTGATCTGTGCTGCCTGTTTATCCGCGTGATAGGAAGAGCGCACCAGTGGGCCGCTGGCAACGCTGGCAAAGCCGATTTTTTCAGCCTGGCGTTTCAGTTCGTCAAACTCGGCGGGCTCAACATAACGTCGTACCGGCAGATGGTCGGCCGAGGGTTGTAAATATTGTCCCAGCGTGAGCATGCGGCAGCCATGGGCATACAAATCCTGAATAACCTGCAGCACTTCTTCGGTTGTTTCCCCCAGTCCCAGCATAATGCCGGATTTGGTCGGAATATGCGGGTGCTGTCGGGCGAATGCCTGCAACACATTCAGTGACCACTGGTAATCCGAGCCGGGTCGTGCTTCACGGTAGAGGCGGGGCACGGTTTCCAGATTGTGATTAAACACATCGGGCGGCGCTTGCGCCAGAGCGGCCAGGGCTTTATCCAGGCGACCGCGAAAATCAGGCACCAGTATTTCAATGCGGGTGGCGGGGGACTCTGTGCGAATCGCCTGGATACAGGCGGCGAAATGCTTGGCACCACCCTCTCTGAGATCATCACGATCCACCGAAGTAATGACTACATATTTCAGTTTCATCAAAGCGATGGCAGAGGCCAGTTCAGCCGGTTCTTCCGCTGCCAGAGGCTGTGGTTTGCCATGCGCAACATCACAAAACGGGCAGCGACGGGTGCAGATGTCCCCCATAATCATAAAAGTGACCGTGCCCTGGCTGAAACATTCGCCCAGATTCGGGCAGGCAGCTTCTTCGCAAACCGAACTGAGTTTGTGTTCGCGTAATATTTTTTTTATGTGCGAAACCGATTGCCCGAGCGGAGCTTTGATGCGTATCCATTTGGGTTTGCGCGGTGAGGCAATGCTGGTGTCCACCTTTACCGGAATGCGCTTGAGTTTGTCATGGCCGCGCGCGTGGCTGTCGGTCTGGGTGCGCGAAGGGGCTTGGTAATCGGAAGATTCAGGCATGCCGGGTCTCTTTGAAATGAATGGAATTATGGCTTGTGCTGCTGCCAGCAGCTCTGCTGACAGATAACAGCATACAAATCGCGGCCGGCTTGTTCAACATCCAGATCAATCCCCAAAGTGTGTAAATCAGTAACCGGCATACCGGCATGGCCGCAAGGATTAATCCGCTGGAAGGGGCTGAGATCCATATGAACATTCAGGCTGATGCCGTGATAACAGCGCCCCTGACGCACACGCAGACCGAGTGCGGCAATTTTGTGTTCCTGTACGTACACACCGGGTGCGTCGGCACGTGCCCGGCTTTCTATGCCCAGATGGGACAACAGCTGTATGACACTGTTTTCCAGCAGGCTGACAAACGGACGAATACCCATATTCAGTCGTTTCAGATCAATCAGGGTGTAGCTGATCAACTGTCCGGGGCCGTGGTAGGTCACCTGGCCGCCCCGATCACTTTGTACGACCGGTATGGGGCCGCTGTGCAGTATATGTTCGGCTTTGCCGGCCTGTCCCTGGGTGAATACCGGATGGTGTTGCAGGCACCAGATTTCATCCTCGGTAGACGGACTGCGGCTATCCGTAAAAGCACGCATACGCTGTAATGTTTGCCGGTAATCCGTGATGCCCGGTTGTTTCAGCAGGGGCCAACTCACAAGGCCATCAAGACCCGTTTATGCTGGCTGAGGGAGTTATAAATGGCATCCAGTTGCGTGCGGCTTTGAGCATATAAGGTGACGGTTACCGCAAGATATTTTCCACCCTTGCTGGGGCGGCTGTGAAGCGCATCACGACCGATCTCGGGCGCATGCGGGCATACCAGTTCAATCACCAGTTGTTCAAAATTATCTTCATCCTTGCCCATGACCTTGATGGGGAATTCACAGGGGAACTGGAACAGTTCATCGCTGTTGTGTGTTTCACTCAATCCACTTCTCCCGCAATAAACAGAGCCTTGTAGTGCTGATAGTGCTGCATCATGATATGCCAGAGCGCGCCGGGGGCCGCGTTGCCAACGGCTTTATCATCCAGAAAGGTTACCGGCATGATCTCGCGGGTGGAACTGGTCAACCATATTTCATCGGCCTGTTGTAATTGCGGTAATGAAACATCGCTTTCCTGATAGCGGATGTCCTGTTCATCAGCCAGTTGTAATATCAGGTCACGGGTCACGCCGGAGAGCAGGCAGTTGCCGGTGGGTGGAGTGATCAGCAGACCGTCCGTCACAATGAACAGATTACTGGCCGAGCCTTCCTGCGCTTTGCCGTCACGCAGTAAAATGGCTTCCAGCGCGTTGCGCCGGCTGGCTTCCTGTTTCAGCAGTACATTGGCTAGTAGCGCGATGGCTTTTATATCACAGCGTGTCCAGCGATTATCGTCCAGAGTAATGGCGCGTATGCCCTTGCGTACCGCAGCGGTACGGCTGTCAGACAAAGGCGATGTGCTGCAGAAGACAGTAGGCGTCAGATGCGGGTTGATGCTGTGATCACGCTTGCTGTCGGCACCACGTGTAATTTGCACATAAACCGATTGATCCTGTCCCGGATACTGCGCCATCAGTTTATGCAGAATATCCTCCCACTGTGAGTCGTTCAGTGGCGAGTTGATTTCAATCGCGGCCAGGCTGTTGTGCAAGCGCTGCAGGTGTTCCTGTAATCGAAACAGACGCCCGCCGTAAACCGGTATGACTTCATACACACCATCAGCAAACAGAAAGCCCCGGTCCATGACGGATACATGAGCCTCATTTTGCGGCAGAAACCGACCATTGAGATAAACCTGATTATGCATAGTTAGTGTCCGGCAGAAAACTCGCTATTTTCGAGGGGCTATGACCCCGCCCGCCGTCGAATTCAGTCAATTGCCTGCATTTTTGGCCAC
>JAHXHF010000231.1 GCA_025656895.1 gamma proteobacterium symbiont of Bathyaustriella thionipta | reverse complement strand
AAAAGGTCGAGGCATTGCTTCCCTGGAACATGAAGGAAGTATTATTCTGAAATGGGGTTAAGAGGGCTGATTCTTTGGCGCTTACTTTTTTTCTTGTTCATCCTATTCTCCTTGTTAGCTACGTGACATGAAACGGAAATAGTAAGGCGATCCGGCAGTTTACTGCTGAAATATGTCCAATCCCTGCTTACAGCAAAGCATTAGCGACACAGGAAACTCCCTGTTTCTGCCTGGACTGGATACCTTTCTGCAATAATCCGAGAAACCACCACGCGTTCCAGCTATTCGTTGAATAGTTGTACAATCGACTATCTTCCTTCAATTAGTATTTTACCAAATACATATTGAATTGTGAGCCAATGCAATAATAATTATGGATATAGATCAAATAAAATCAAGAAAGCTCGTGAGCCAGTCACGTATCCGCTCAATCTTTTCCGGATAAGTGGTTTTGATGCATTTTCCCCAGAAACCTGACGATTTGACTCTCATACCAGTATTCGGCTTTCCAGGGAAACGAGCCGCTGACAAAACCCACATGCCCTCCCTGGCGGGCCAGCATTAATTCAACCGCCGGACTCAGTTCTTCTTCAGTGGGTATGCTGTGCGGGTACATGAAAGGGTCATCTTTGGCGTGAATAATGCGCGTGGAAATCTTGATGGATTTGAGGTATTGGCGTGAGCTGGATTTTTCATAATAGTCATGCACATCCCTGAAGCCGTGTAGCGGGGCGGTGACCTGATCGTCAAAATCCCAGAAGCTGTTGAGTGAATGAATATCAACGTTCAAGGGGGAAGCTTGATCAGCAAACTTGCGCCGGTAACTGGCCTGTAAGTGGCTCAACAAATACTTGCGGTAGATGGCTGACAGGCCTTTATCCATTCTGTGTGCGGCATCGGCTAACTGGAAAGGCACAGAAACGGCCACAGCCGCCAACAAAGGATTGTTTTCGCCACTTTCACCCAGCCATTTCAGCAGGGCATTGCCGCCCAGTGAAAAGCCGATAGCCGCTTTGGGCGCTTCACAAGTTTTTGTAATGTGTGCAATGACGGCTGCAATATCACCGGTATCGCCGGAATGGTAGGCACGATGCAGCCGGTTGGGTACACCGCTGCAGCCTCTGAAGTGCATGAAAACCGGACGATATCCGGTTTGTTCCAGTGTCTGCATCAGTGCGCCGGCATAATGAGAGTGCACAGAGCCTTCCAGCCCATGAATAACCACCACAATGTCACCCTGGCCACGCTGGCTCCAGCAGAGATCAATAAAATCTCCATCTTCCAGTTCGAGTCGTTCCTGACGCAAATTCAAGACGGGTCTTTTGCGAAAAAAAGTGGGCCACAATGTTTGCAGATGCGGCGAAGGCAGCCACCAGGCCGGTTTGAAATCAGCTTTTACAATACTCATGAAGCCTGCTCATGCTGATTGCGATACAGGTGCGCGTAAAGACCATCACCCTGTATCAGTTCATCGTGATGACCTTGCTGGATAATGCGTCCATCTTCAAAAACCAGCGCCCGGTCGGCCTGGCGTACCGCGCTCAGACGGTGAGCAATGATAAGGGTGGTGCGATTATGCAGAAATGCCTGCAGTGCTTCATGCAGGCGGCCTTCGGTATCGCTGTCCAGTGCCGAGGTGGCTTCATCCAGAATAACCACCTGCGGATTGCTCAACAGCATACGCGCAATCGCTACACGCTGTTTTTGTCCACCCGACAGGCGCATGCCATTGCGGCCGATGATGGTATCCAGTTGTTGCGGCAGTTGTTTAACGGCCTCACTCAATTGGGCAGTGTGCAGGGCCTGCCACAATTGTTCATCGGCTATGTTATTGCCCAGTGTCAGATTGTTGCGCAGGCTGTCATTAAACAGAGCCGGATGCTGCAACACAATGGAAACATGATCGCGTACCACATCCATGCCAATCTGTTCGATCGGAATCTGGTTAAAGCGGATTTGGCCACTGTCAGCCGGATACAAGCCCAGCAATACCTGCACAAAAGTGGTTTTACCACCACCGCTGGCACCCACCAGGGCAATTTTTTCACCGACGGCAATATCCAGTGATAAATCACGTAATATCTGTTTGTCCGGGCTGTAGGAAAAGTTCAGATGACGGATCTGAATGGATACACTTTCGTTATCATTGTCCGTAAACGGATTTTTTTCATGCGGAAAATCCGGTTCCAGCTGCATCTTGAACAGACTGTTGATGCGTTGCAGTGCGGCGCGGGCGGCGTGGTAGGTATATTGGATACCGACAATTTCCTGTACCGGCTGGCTCATGTACCAAAGATAGGCATAGATGGCCATCATCTGGCCGATGCTGAGGTCGGAATACAGGACTGTGAACATGCTGAGCGCGCGAAAAATATCAAAACCGAATACAAAAACCACAAAGGATAAACGGCTTGCCGCATCACTTTTCCAGGTGAAAGCACTGGAGTGGCGGCGCACATTATCGGCTTTATCAATGATGCGGCCAATATAGTGGCGCTCACGGTTGGCGGCGCGTATTTCCTGAATGGCATCCAGGGTTTCGGCCAGTGATTCCTGAAAAATCTGGTAAGCGCTGTTTTCTTTTCTTTTCAGTTCTTTAACCCGCCGCCCGAAAACGGTGGTGATGTAAATCACAATGGGATTCAGAAACAGAATAAACAGAGCCAGCGGCCAATGCATCCACAGCAGTACAATAGCGGTTCCTGTCAGACTGAGTATGGCCACCAGCAGTTTGCTGAGGGTTTCTCCGACAAAACGGTCAACCGTATCCAGGTCGGTCACCATGTGGGAAGCCACCACGCCACTGCCCAGCGTTTCATATTCAGCCATGGAAACGCGTTCCAGACGCTGCAGCAAACGCCGCCGGATACGAAAAATGACATCTTTGGATATACAGGTGAACTGGCGCATTTGCCAGACGCCCAGTACCAATGCAATCAGACGTAACAGCAAAGTCAGCACCAGTATGGCCAGAATGTACAGTATCGGGCCATGCCAGCTTTGCGGAAAAAGCTGATTCATCAGCGCGACCGCTGCAGCGGGTTTATGCAGCAATACCTCATCCACCATTAAAGGAATCAGCAAGGGTATGGGAACGCTCATCAGCGCACCCAGAATGGCAATGATGTTGGCCTTGACCAACTCATGGCGATGCTGGCGCACCATAGCCAGCAAATCACTCCAGCGGAAGCTGCCGCCAGCTGTCTGCTCAGAGGGCTGTGCCGGGGTAGTGGAAGAATCAGCGGCTTGATTCATTTTAGGGAGAACGAAACATTGCAGACAGGATGAATGTTATGTTCAAGCGGATTTTTGTTTGCAGCGGGTTTTATTCACCGATAAGGGCTTTTTTTGTTTGATTTTTTCTTCCGCCTGCCAGGTAATGCGGATATTGACGCGCTGTCTGGAATCATCACGGCTGGCGGTTACTTTCAGATTCAGCAGTCCCTCGGGATGCATGACGATGTCGCCATCCTCATCACCAAAAGACAGCTTGCCCCTGGCCAGGCCTTTGCTGATGGCCTTGAGGATATTTTGTATGGTTTCCGCATCCTGCAGTGATTCGTGACGGAAGCTGTCCTGACTTTTTCGCATGATTTCCTTTTAGTTTTCTGAAACCTGAACCCGTACCTTCATGACGGCACAGTGCGCATGCTCTTGATTCCACAGCGGTTTAAAAAATGCCCGCTTAACCTATGGGTGAAGCTAAGATTTTTTAATTCCACTGTGAAATCAATGTCATACACCCTGTATCCGCCCTGAAGATACGGATTCAGGTGAAAAATAATGTTCAGGTTCAAAGACCTTGGCATAAGGATAGTCTTTACTGATACCGACTACCTGACCCTGTGGACGCACAAGGGTTACACCCACACCGTTACCTTGCAGGCCTTCCTGTGCGCGTGAATTCTCATCCATGGTTATGTCACACTCAATGTGAATCATACCCTGGCGCAGCATAATACGCTGACCCTGGGTAAGATTGCGATGACCGTGAACAATGGCATGCAGACCCTGCCGGTAAATACGTTCTACGCCGTGCCGGGTCAGCGGCATATCCACGCCACGGTACTTGGTACGCATGGTGTTGGCAAGCGGGCCATAATAAAATTCAAACAGATTGTGCTGTATCTGTTCACGAAACAGCCTGTTCAGATAATCAATGCCCTGTTCTTCTATCAGGCTGCTGATGCGATCATCAAGACCGGCATGAATAAACAAAAAAGAACCTTCACGATAGAGTAACTGCATTTCACGGAAAAACCAGGCGTATTCTCCCTGCGGCTGTAAAAAAAGCTGCTGGCATTTTCGGGCGGTCGCATAAACATCGCGTAAACTCAGCCCGGCCTCATGGCAGACTTCTTCGAATACATCCACCTTGTAGCGCATGCGCTGCAGTTCCCGCTGGATGCCGGATTCAGGCATCAGCCAGACAGCTTCCCTGGGGAATTCATCGAACCATTGCCTGCAAGGGTACAGCAGGCGGCGGCATTCCCTTCGATCGGGAACACCATGTAACGCATCTTTGCCACTGAGATAAAGCGCATGTATCTCTTTCAGCAGCGGCACAATTTTGGGCTCCATGCGAATAAAAAAATGTTCGGTAGTGGGGTCCGGCGGCAGTTGCATGGCACGCAGTCCCATCAGCAGGCGCACATCATGATTACC
Organism: gamma proteobacterium symbiont of Bathyaustriella thionipta; assembly: GCA_025656895.1. Classification (GTDB taxonomy): domain Bacteria; phylum Pseudomonadota; class Gammaproteobacteria; order Chromatiales; family Chromatiaceae; genus JAHXHF01. The sequence goes on along the minus strand of JAHXHF010000231.1, from coordinate 7,797 downwards.
CGCTAATAGTTTGACACGCGCGCCACTGTTCATCAGTTGGCGCACACAACGTAACAGTTGCAGATTATCCGGCCCTTTATCGAGACAATCACCGCCAATAACAAACACGGCCTCACGACCGGTTTCGGTCAATTCAAAATCACACAGGCCATCCCCGTTTTTCCGGATGCCGCCGGAAGCCAGTAAAGAACTGACAAAAGCCAGCGCATCCGCGTGCGGGTCGGTCAAAAAGAAAACCGTACGCTCGGGCCAGCGCCAGGGACTGTGCAAAACCGCCTGTTGCATGGCTTCACTCAAGGCGTGATGGTTACTGCGATCTTTGCCAATGGAACGATGGCCGGATAACTGCCAGGGCTGCGCGGCGGTAGGCAGACCATTTTCCGAATAGAATTGAAAAGTGGCTGCACAGATATTTTCACGGGGCGGCATGTAGCTCATGGGATGCTCACATAAAGAAAAAGTCTGCTCTTTATAAAGTTTCATTATTGCATTTTTATGAACATGGCCGATTGATCCCGGAAAATTCCCCGGCTTAGTCTGTATAGGCGCTGTGCCTGGCACGCACCTTCCATTCTCCGGCAATATGCCGCCAGTCAGATTTCCCCTGATATTGAAAAAAAACCGCTTGCGCGTGATACATGCTGAGCTGTGCGATTTGTTCAAAACCGAGTACTCCAAGATGATGCGCCGCATGACGAAAGGCGGCTCCGTGGCCGACAAATAATTTAAGAGTATCCTGGCGGGCCTGATCAGCCAGTGATGCCATGGATTGAGTGAGATGCGCGGCAACGCGGGCGCCGGCCTGCATTAAAGACTCGGCGCCCTGCAGCGGCAGTCGAAAATGGCTGTTGGATTTCCAGTCGGGCGGTAAATCGGCAAAGCGCGCATCCTCATGAACCACCGCTGCAATTTCAGCCACACTGAGATTGGCGGCGCTTCCCAGGCCGCGCTCGGCCAGCGCATCAAACCCGGCCAGATGCAGGCTAGCGGAGCAGGACGGGGCTAATTCTTCGCAGATAATCTGCGCGGTCTGCCAGGCCCTGAGCATGTGTGAGCAGTCAATGGCGGGATACAGTTGCCAGCTATTTTCCTGCAGTAAGCGGGACAGCGTTACTGCCGCCTGCCGTGCCTGGGCCTGGCCGTTTACAGTCAGGGGAAAAGGCTGGTGTGCGCTGGGCGTATCGGCTTTCTGCCGGTATTCGGCATGACGCATCAAAGCGGCGACTAGTTTCGGCATTATTGCAATTGCTTCTGCAGTTGTTTAAGCAAAGGCTGAAGCTGTTCCTGCCGCAGACAATCACCGGCTTCTTTAACCGAAACCCAGCGTCTTCCACGATGGCTTTCCTGCCAGTCTTTTTCCGCAAGCTCCCGACTGACCCGCATGGGATAGACGCTGACGGTGCACTGCGCCCCCCATTTTATATAAAGATAGCTACCAAGAGCCGTCTGGCTGACTTTGCCTTCTACTCCGGCTTCTTCCCAGGCTTCTTTTTTAGCCGAATCCTGCAGACTGTAACCCGGCTCGGCGATGCCTTTGGGTATTATCCAGTGTTTCTTCTTACTGGAACGTACGATAAGAATCTGTAGTTGTCCTTTGTTAATGCGGTAAGGAATAACCGATGATTGTGTGTAGTAATAAGCCGGACGGTCGCGTTGTTCTTTACCCGCCGGCAAAGGGTAGGGAAACTTTTTGGGCAGTGTAGTGGCGCGAATTAAATGCAGTAATTCGCCATCTCCGGCACGCAAATTCTTGCATTTTTTATCAGACTCCAGACAGGCCAGTGTCGCGGTCGGTAAAAGCTTGCCGTCTTTGGGTGTTGTAATGCGGCTATTGGCAAGATGTCTGAGCAACCATTCAAATCCCGGATTATGCCCCACCAGCATGATGCGCCGTGCTTTGCCCGGACAGTCGGCCAGCACTTGCAGCAGGTCAGCAGGTTCTGCCAGATAAAGACGTTTGTCCTGCTTGATGCGGGTTACACCATAGCCCATGGCTTTGCAGCATTTGTGCGCACTGTTCAGGGCGCGTTCTGCCGGTGAGCTGATGATGATGTCAGGAATCCGTTTTTGCTGTGCCAGCCATACACCTATACGTTGCGCAGCGTGTTTGCCACGATCTTTTAACGGGCGATGAAAATCATCATCGCCGGTGCTCCAGTCCGATTTACCGTGACGCAGCAGTAATAATTCATATTTCATTGCGGGTTTCCTGTGAGCTCATCAAGACAGCGTTGAGCGAGCTGGTCGAAATCAATGGCTCCACTGGCTTCATAGACCGGAATGTCAGCCAGAGCCTGTAAATAAGCGGCTTCATCAAAGGGCGTATCATCCTGGAAAAAATGACCATCGGCATATTGATAAAAAGGTCCGGGTGATTTCATGATGGCAGCCAGCAGGTCAGGTCGTTCAGCCAGTGATACGGCTTGCAGTTGCAGCGGATCCTGACTGTCACGCTGCCAGTTTAATACCAGAAAAGCACCCAGCGGAGCTTGCTGAACGATGCGCTGCGGGCCGTACAGTTCATTAATGAAAACATCATACTTTTGTTCCAGTTCCCATAGCTCGGCTTTGGGCAATGCCAGCAGTGAAGCACGCTGCTGTGGTGGAATCAGTGGCAGCAGACGCTCGTTATGCAAAATGGTGCCGGGGTTGATGCGCGGTAGTTTGGGAATACCCGCAGCCTGGCAGCCACTACCCTCCGGTTGGATGAACAAACGGTCATTGGTAAGATAGGAAACCTGCGGATTCTCCAGCATGTTTAACATCAGGGTGGATTTTCCTCCACCGGAAAAACCGGCAATGGCCAGAGTCTGCCCGTTGTGAACCAAACCGGATGCGTGGCAGATCAGCCAGTCACGCTGTTGCAACCAGTTCATATACTGGGCGTTGATAAAATTAATAACCTGATTGTCATAGTGCAGACAGGGGCCGGCGGCCACCGGGCTTTGGCTTTTGCTTTGCAGAAAAACCATGCCGGTACGTACCTTGCGTATCAGCCGTCCGTCGGGAAAGTCGAAATAACTGTCTTTACGGCCACTTTTACCCGCTTCGCGCTGCCAGTCTGTGAACGCAATATCCAGTTGCGGTGCGTCCCGTTCAATTGCAATAATATCGATATCAGGATCAGCCGGCGGGCTGACAACATGCGCAAAATAATGCTGCAATTTTTGAATGAGGGCGTCCGAATTGGAATTCAGGCGCAGCTTGCAGTCACCGAATTGCAAATAAAGTACCGATTCTGTCAGTTGCGCGCCATCTATTAACAGATCGGCTGCTGTGTTCACATTCATGGCTGTTTTATCCTTGTCAAAACATGTTGAGTATAAGCGGCGGCGGCATCAATACCGGCTCCTTCCAGTACACCCCGGAAACCGCCGAAGGCGGATACTTCGAATACAATAGGGCCATCGGCGGTTTCGGCCACATCAACGGTTGTGAAGTCCATAGCGAAGGGCTCTTGTGCTTTTTGTGCCAGCGCCAGAATTTCGTCAGAAGGGCTATGTGCCTGGTAGCTGCCACCACTGTGTATGGTGGTATTCCAGGCATCTCCCTGGGAAACACGCGCGTAGCAGGCAAGATATTTTCCGGCCACAAAGGCCAGCCCCAGATCGCGCCCGCAAAGGTCTATTTTGCGTTGAATATACATCATCGGGTTGCTGGCCTGGAAGTCTTTAATGGCCGCCCGTATGGCCGATTTTTCTTGCTGCGCGTGAATCACGCACATACCCCGCGCCTTGGTGGAAAACAGCGGTTTGAATACAGCCTGGCCAAAATTCTCTACCGCTCTGACGGCGCAGTCCAACTTCTCGGTGACACGGGTTTCCGGCATGGGTATGCCGGCATTTCGCAGCGTAACCGTGCAACTGAGGCGATCAATCAGGCGCAACATGTTTTCCGCACCACTGAAAACCTGCACACCGGCATTTTCCGCCACACGTAATAACTCCAGACGATCCAGGGTGTTGGGGCTGTAGCGGGTGCTTGTTTTTTTTACAATCAAGGCGTCCAGCTGGCACAAATCATGACTGCCAAACATCAGACGCTGCCCGGCCAGATCCAGTTCAACCTGGCTCATGTCAATAATGAGGCGAAATCCGGTTTGTTGTTCAACCACATCGGCCAGTGTTTCTGTTGACCATTTGCCGGCAATACCGATCACGCCAATACGGGGCTTATTCAATGAAAATCTCCTTTATAGGAATGCGGAACGCAGCAGTATTTTGTACTTTTAGTGCCAGTACCCGTTCAATCAGATAACGGGCACGTAAAAACATGCGTCTGGCCAGGGTTTTATCCAGTATGAAGCGGGTAGAACTGGCGAATGATCGCGCCAGCCCCAATGCCAGCCGCAGTTCAAAACTGTCATCTCCGGACTGCCGGGCATAGCGGCTGGACATCGCGTAAAAATCCTGCGCCAGTCTCATGATACGTTGACGTGATGGTTTGTCCAGAATTTGCAGCCGATAGTTTGAAACCATGAATACCGACACATCCTGCACATAATCCATATAGCAGGAACGGTGCAGATCAATAAAGTTGATGTGTTTTTTATTCGGTTCGTAAATAATGTTGTCAACATTGAAATCACCATGAATATAGACCGAAAAAGGTGAGCTTAAACGGGATTCAAAGTCTCTGGCGCGGGCCAGCAGGGTATCGAAAGCCAGTATTTTTTTTCCGCACACATGACTGTCACTATGGTGAAATTCCGGGTGGATTTTATAAACATCCGGCAGACGTTTTTGTAATTGTGACATAAACCGGGCTGAAACCGGTTTTTCGGTACGGGTTTCATTCCATACCGATTGCAGGGTCCTGGACAAATGCTTAAAGGCCTGTTGCAAGCGCTTCTGTGATTCATTCAGCAGGATTTGCTCAAAAGTGAGCCCGGACAAATGCTCAATCAACAGGGTGGCGGACGGGCCGTGTTTTTTGTAGGAGATGATTTTGGGTGCCAGTCCGGGGTAGATTTGATGCCAGTTTTTAACACCCTGACGCTCTTCATTCAATTTGCGTTTTTTGCCTTCCTTGAAAATGGCTATATAGCCATCCTGCTTGGCATTATTGTTACTGATGCCGGAAATGGAGCTGCCGGAGCGGGTTTCCGCAATGGTTTCAATCTGCATATCGGGCTGAATTTCATCGGGATGCATTTTTTGCACCGACGCCTGCAGTGAATGATAGCGCTCCAGGTTGAGAGATTGTCCCAGAGTGGCAGAAATAATGGACTCACTGATATCCAGCAGGGCCGCTCCCATCTGCTCTACATTGTGAGCCACAAATAAAACACTGGTGCGGGATTTGGTATGTTTTTTCTTCTTCAGGGATTTGATGTAATGCTTTAACAGTTTGTTGTAGTCACGCTGTAGTTTGGCTTCCAGCTGACCGATTTTGAGCGCCAGACGGGTATCGTTACCCTGCATGGCCGGCTCTACCAGTTCAATGCCCCGGCGTACCCGTTCCAGCATGGGGCCATAGGCTTCCACCTGCAGATATTTGAGATCGGCCAGGTCATCCATCTGCACAATACAATCCCGTCCCAGCCCGGCAATACGTTCCAGTGCGGTGGCAATGAATTCCACACCACGCAGTTTGAGTGCTTCCGCATCACTTTCCTTGCTGTTGGCCAGGTGTTTTAAACAACTGTCGTGAATGCGGGTTTTCAGATTATAGGCATAACCGCTGCGATCCAGGATATGCCGTGCAATGGTAACGGATGGCAGCAGCAAATATCGTTGCAGGCTGGCAATTTGTGAATCAACCTCAACGCTGAGAAAGCGCAGGTTGTTGCAGACACTGTCAGGCAGTCGCAGAGTCATGAAAGCTTCCCAGGTAAATGGTTTTATGCTGTGTGTCATCGGCTTCAATACAGCTTGTAAGATATTGCGGATACAGTGGTAACTGCCGTGCCTGTTGCAACTCAACCCACAACACTTCTACCTGATGTTTGTCCGGGTGATGACCATTTCGGGGAATATAGTCATCACTCACACTGCAGCGGAAAAGAAATTCCAGCAGATGACGGCGGCTGGGTGGTTGGGTATCTTTTATTTTGAAAAAGTCGCTCACATGCCGCAGTCCGTGAATATTTACACGAGTGGCAATTTCTTCCAGACATTCACGTTGCAGGGCCTCTTCCAGTGTTTCTCCGGTCTCCTGAGCGCCACCGGGCAGGGCATATCGCTCACCGCGTTCCCCACCGGCTTTTCTGAGTAGCAGAATTTTTTCCTGATGAATAATCAGAGCGCGAGCGGTATTTCGAATTCCCGGTATCAGTTCAAGCATACTTTGAGCCTCGATGAATGATCACTGGAGTTTACAACATCCCAGGGCTGTTATTGTGACGGCTTATGAGACTTTTGTCTTACTAACTTGAACAGGTCTGTCATAATAAGGCCGACCAGCCACAGAGCCTTGCACAACCTGCACAGGAATGTATACCGTATGAGCAAAATCCGGGTGACCCGCTCGCTAGAGATTCCTGATCCACTGCGTATCAGCCGTTATCAAAAAATACCGGAGCTGGGGCCGCGCATTCTGTTTTTCAGTGGTGGTTCGGCCCTCACCGGACTGTGTAAAACACTTAAGAACTATACGCATAATTCGATTCATCTGGTTACACCTTTTGATTCCGGCGGTAGTTCGGCGGAACTGCGCAAGTCTTTTGATATGCCTTCCATTGGTGATTTGCGCAGTCGTTTAAGCGCACTGGCCGATGAAAGTGTGCTCGGGCATCCGGAAATTGTAGCTTTATTTACTTATCGTCTGCCCAAAGAGCGTTCCGCTAAAGAACTGTGTGGCCTTCTTGAGGCTTTGGTGCAAGGCAAGGCCGAGCGTATTGCCTGCATCAGCAATCCGATGCGGCGTTTGATTTGCAATCATCTGGGATATTTTCTGCAGGCCATGCCGAAAAACTTTGATCTGCGCGGCGCGAGTATGGGTAATTTAATACTGGCGGGAGGCTATCTGAATAATCATCAGCATCTTGACCCCATTATTTTTCTGTTTTCCAAGCTGGTAAATGTACAGGGTACGGTGCGCGCGGTGGTGAATAAAAATCTGCATATCGGCGCAGACCTGCAGGACGGGCGACAGGTGATGGGGCAGCACCGTCTCACCGGCAAGCAGATGGCTCCGTTGACATCCCCCATCCGGCGTCTTTTTTTGTCGCAAAGCCGTGACCGGTTCGAGCCGGCCAGTTGCCAACTGCGCAAAAAAAATCGTAAGTTGATTGAGTCCGCCGAACTGATTTGTTATCCACCGGGAAGCTTCTATTCCAGCCTGTTGGCAAATTTGATGCCCACAGGCGTGTCGGCAGCCATTGCCGGCAATGATTGTCCCAAGGTGTATATTCCCAATCTGGGCAGGGATCCCGAGCAGATCGGTATGAATTTTGAGCAGATGATCAAGGCGCTGCTAAAGCAACTGAAAACAGAGCCTGACAGCCATTTCAGAACGGATCAACTGCTCAATTTCGTGTTGTTTGACAGCAAAAACGGGCATTATCCCGCTGATCTTTCTGCCAGCCTGCTGCGCAGATGGGGTATAGAACTGATTGATAGCAAACTGATCAGCAAACACAGCAAGCCGTATTATGATAACGAGCTGTTGGTTTCGGCACTTTTATCGCTGGTATAGGCCGAATTCTTTTTCCTGATATTTTCAGGCTGAATTAACAACAGGCTTCTGCTAGAGTCTGTTAAAAGAGACTGAAGTTTCACTGTTTTTTTAAGAATCTTGTTTGGCAAAAACCATTCATAAGCATGCTCATGCTACCGATAGAAATAACTTATAAAT
>JAHXHF010000253.1 GCA_025656895.1 gamma proteobacterium symbiont of Bathyaustriella thionipta | reverse complement strand
ACACAGCAATACCTTATAAAATAGTCGAATTTTTATATTTTAAGGGCTTGCCAGTGCGGTCACTGTGGTTAAGTCCGACAGACTCCTAGCCATACCCATGAAAATTACCGCTATCGACGGCTTCAACGCGCATTGTGAAGCCAAAGGCGTAGAGCGTGATGTCAGCCTGTTCATGATGCAGAATGATATACCGCAAGTGGGTGATTTTGTTATGGTGCATGTTGGCTATGCCATCCAGAAAATGTCCGCCGAGGAAGCCCGTTCTTCCTGGGAAATATTTGATATGGCGCTGGGCACGGCTGATATTCCTTTAACCCCGGGAGATGATCATGTGTGATACCTGTGGCTGTAATATAACTTCCGGCAACGAACACCTGCTGCGTGGCGATGGCCGTCTGGCAAAAACAGCGGAAGGCCATGAAGCGGTAACGGTACTGCAAAGCCTGCTGACTGAAAATGATCATCAGGCGGCACACAACCGCAGTCATTTTGACAGCCATGCGGTATTGGCAATCAATTTGATGTCTTCTCCGGGAGCCGGCAAGACCGCCCTGCTGGAAGCCAGTATTGAAGCACTGGCGGGTGAATACCGCATTGCGGTGATAGAAGGTGATCTGGAAACCGAAAATGACGCCCGGCGGATTCGTGCGCACGGAGTGGAAGCCATTCAGATTGCCACCGGCAGCGCCTGCCATCTGGACGCGCACATGGTTCATGACGCCTTGCATCAGCTTGATCTGCAGCAGGTGGATATTCTGTTTATCGAGAATGTCGGCAACCTGGTGTGTCCGGCCAGTTTTGATCTGGGACAGCACCTGAATGTCACTTTGTTATCCGTACCTGAAGGTGATGACAAGCCGGCCAAATATCCGGTTATTTTTCGCGCAGCCGATCTGGTGTTGCTGACCAAAACCGATTTACTGCCCTATCTGACCAACTTTAAACCCGAACGGGCCGAACGCTGTCTGCGTGAGCTGGCCAGCGAGGTGCCCTTGCTGTCATTGTCCGCTACCTCCGGTGAAGCGCTGCATGAATGGCTGAACTGGTTGCGTACAGAGTTTAGCAGCCAGAGTGAGCGCATCAGTCAGGGAATTACCCACAAACCACCCATTCAGCCGGACCGGCTGCATGTGCATGAAGCTGCGGCTCACAGTCATACACATGAACATTCACATCATCACCACAGCCATGAATAGGCGGGCAGTAAAATGATTTTCAGCCTGCTGTCTCTGGGCTTTTTGCTGGGCATGCGCCACGCGCTGGAAACCGATCATGTGGCGGCGGTAGCCTCACTGGCCAGTGGCAGTAAGTCCATGAGCGAAACAGTACGTATAGGTGCGGTTTGGGGACTGGGGCATACTCTGACGCTGTTTATTTTTGGTTCAGTGGTGCTGTTGCTGGATAGCGCCTTGCCACAGACATTGGCGCAGGCACTGGAGTTTATGGTGGGTGTGATGCTGGTCGGTCTGGGCATTAGCGTACTGCTGCAATTAGTGCGGCAGCGTATTCATTTTCATGTTCACCGGCATGCCGATGGCACATTGCATTTTCATGCGCACTCGCACAAGGGTGAATCCGGTCATCCTAAAATACACCAGCATCAGCACAACAAGGCCGGCCGTTTTCCTTTCCGGGCTTTACTGGTCGGCATGATGCACGGCATGGCAGGCTCGGCGGTATTGATACTGCTGACCTTGCAGACTGTGCAATCTCCCCTGACCGGCCTGGCCTATATTGCCCTGTTCGGCATAGGTTCCATTGCCGGCATGGCGCTGTTGTCGGTCATTATCGCAGTGCCTTTGCATTTTTCCGGTAGCCGCCTGTCAGCCTTGCGCAACAAGCTACAGGCTGTGATCGGCGTGGCTACTGTCGTGATTGGCGGCATAACCATGTACGACATAGGTATTGCCGGCGGCCTGTTGTTTTAGCGACCGGTTTCACTTGAATCCGTATCTTTCAGGTTTCAATCATGCAAGGGCTTTAATAATTCAGCCGCACCCTGTTGCAGCAATGTTTCTGCCAGTGAACGCCCCAGTGATTCAAATTCCTGACGTGGCGCGCGTTTTTCAGCAAACAGCCGTTGTTTGCCATCCTCGCTGGCGACCAGGCCGCGCAGCCAGATCTGTTGCTGCTCAAGAATGGCATAAGCAGCAATCGGCACCTGACAACCGCCTTCCAGACGATGATTGAACGCGCGTTCGGCAGCCACGCGGGTATGGGTATCTTCATCATTGAGAAAATCAATCAGTTCACGGGTAGCCGCATCATCCTGACGGCATTCAATACCGACCGCGCCCTGGCCCACCGCCGGCAGCATACTTTCGGGTGGAATTTGATAACGGATGCGAGCCTCCATCTGCAGCCGGATTAAACCGGCCGCTGCCAGGATAATGGCATCAAATTCTCCGCTGTCGAGTTTGGATAAACGGGTTTGTACATTGCCGCGCAAACTGAGAATTTTCAGATCCGGGCGTTTATTCAATAACTGGCTGCAACGGCGCAGGCTGGATGTACCGACTCGGGCTCCCTGTGGCAGCTCATCCAGATGTGCATAGCGATGGGAAACAAAAGCGTCAAAGGGTGCTTCACGTTGACAGATAACCGGCAGTTCAAAACCATCCGGTAATTCCATGGGCACGTCTTTCATGGAATGCACCGCAATGTCCGCCTGTCCGGCCATCATGCCCTGTTCCAGTTCCTTGACGAACAGTCCCTTGCCGCCGATTTTGGCCAGTGGTGTATCCAGAATCTTGTCACCCTGGGTGCTCATGCTCACCAGTTCCACTTCAAGCTGCGGGTGTTGCGCCAGTAAACGGCTGCGAACATCTTCAGCCTGCCACAGGGCCAGCGGGCTTTTACGAGTGGCAATTTTAAGAATTTTTTTCATGCAGGGCCTCGGAAATAAAAAAAATGACAGAATAATGGTCGAGCTTCAGCCGGCCGGCTGAGGTGATTGATGCGCCGCAACCCAGCGCAGCCAGCTGTACCCGCCCACACCAGCGATAAGTGAGGCGAATAATATCCCCATCTTGGCGATAACAATGGTTTCCTTGTCCCACACAAAAGCCAGTTCGGAAACAAAAATCGACATGGTAAAGCCAATACCGGCCAGCATACCGGCACCGATGATATGCGAGGGCGAAGTACCCTGCGGCAGATTACCCAGCCCCAGTTTCCAGGCGAGTAAAACACTGCCGGCCACCCCCAGGGTTTTACCCAGTATCAGCCCGGCTGCAATGCCCAGGGCCACCGGATTGGCAGCCGCTGCCGTGATGGAGGCGGTATCCAGCGGAATGGCGGCGTTGGCGAGCGCGAATATGGGAATAACCATAAAAGTGGAGGGTACGTGAAAGCGGGTTTCAAAACGCTGCAAGGGCGATACGCTGAGCTTCAGGATGCGCGCAATGTGCCAGAAACGACGGGTCTGCTGCGGACTGTTGATAACGTTGCTGTTAACATCATCACTGTCGCGTATTTCGTTCAATATGGTACGGATTTTCTGTTCCATATCGCGTGGCTTGTAGCGTGAGTAGGCGGGTACAGATAATGCGCCAATAATGCCGGCAATGGTGGCGTGTACTCCTGAGCCTTCCATGGCAATCCACAGAAACACCGAAATAAGAAAATAAGGGGTAGAGTTGCGAATACCCAGATAATTGACCATCAGCAGCAGCCCGGTGAAAAAGGCGGCAGCCAGCAGATAATTGACCGCAATGGTGTCGGTATAAAATACCGCAATCACCGTAACAGCCCCGAGGTCGTCCACAATGGCCAGAGCCACCAGAAAGGTCACCAGTGATTTAGGGATACGATTACCCAGCAGGGCGGCCACTCCCACCACAAAAGCAATATCGGTAGCCATGGGAATACCCCAGCCGCGTGCTGCCAGACCTTCGGGGTTAATCATCCAGTAAAACAGTGCCGGTACCAGCATGCCGCCCATAGCCGCGACAATGGGCAAAGCCGCATTTTTCAGGCTGGAAAGTTCCCCGAACAATACTTCACGTTTGATTTCCAGACCCACCACAAAAAAGAAAATGGTCATCAGGCCGTCATTGATCCAGTGATGTACGCTGTGGCTGATGGACCAGTTGCCCACACTGAAAACAATGGGCATGTGCAATAACTTGTCGTAAGGCACACTCAGGGGTGAATTGGCAATAAACAGGGCCGTCAGGGCACAGGCAATCAGTAAAATGCCGGTGGTGGTCTGCTGGTGAAGAAACTCTTCAAAAGGAGTGGAAATACGCTGATAGGCACGTTCCCAGGGCGCGTAATAATTTCTTTTTTCAGGCATACAGAGGATTCCTTGCTGCGATGGTTATTGCTGTGTGAGTTGCAGTCTGCAATGTTACCATGTGTTCACTTGCAAAGTGACCCGTTGAAATGATCGATATACACAGCCATATTCTGCCAGCCATAGATGATGGAGCCTCCAGTGTGGAGATGGCTTTGCAGATGCTGCGTCTGGCTGCGCAGGACGGGGTACGGTTGCAGTGCCTGACACCGCATATTCATCTGGGGCGTTATGAAAACAGTATCGCCAGTCTGCAGCAAGCCTTCGATCATTTTAAACAACAGGTACAGCAGGCCAATATTGATATTGATTTAAATCTGGCCGCCGAAGTACGTATTGCCGCCGAAATTATGCCCCTGGTCATCAGTAATGAACTGCTGTGGCTGGGTGAATTCAAGGGCAGAAAAGTCATGCTGCTGGAAATGCCGCATAACCTGATTCCGGTGGGCTGCATCAATATGATTCAATGGTTGTTGAAACAGGGCATACAACCTCTGCTGGTTCATCCTGAACGCAATCGTGAATTACAGCAGGCCGCGCATAAAATACAGGATTTTTTGCAGGCAGGTTGTTTGTTGCAAATTACAGCCGGCAGCCTGTGCGGACATTTCGGTTTGCCGGCCAGGCAATTCAGTGAACAGCTGTTACGGCAGGATCATGTTTTCGCCATCGCCACCGACTGTCATAACCTGGATTACCGTCCTCCCGATCTGGCCGAAGGCCGGCAGGCGGCTGAACAATTGATCGGCGTGCAGGCGGCGGCAAAACTGGTGCATGATAATCCGGCCAGCCTGTTCGCCGGTCAGGCTTGTTGATTATGGGTGGCCGGAAATCAGCCTCGCTGCTGTTGCTGATTGTGCTGCCCTTGTGCCTGTACAGCGTGGTGCTTTTGCGCTCTGAATTAAGCTTGCTGGCGCCTTTAGCGCATTTGCAGCAGGCGCAGCATAAACAGGCCGCCAACAGCGTGGTCAGTGAGCGGGACATTGAGCGGATAGCGGCTGCCATAAGACAACAGCCACTGAGCAGCCGTTTGTGCGCAAAACTGGGACAGGCTCAGGAATGGCTTTCACAAAGCAAGGGTTTGTTACCCGACAAGGCGCGTCTGCGGCAGGCACAACAGGCTTATCAGTGCGCCTTGCATAAAGCACCGCTGGATATTAGCAGCTGGGTTAATCTGTCGGTTGTTTTGCTCAAGGCAGAGCGCTTTGATGAGGGCGGTTTAAGCGCTTTGCAAAAAGCGATCAAGCTGGGCCGCTATGAGTCACTTGTGCATAAAAGAGCCCTGTGGCTGGCATTGGCGCACTGGGATGAACTGGATGAAAGGCAACAGGCCGAAGTGGTCGAGATGAGCGCTTCGGCCATGGTGTACGATATTCAAAGCGTGCTTTATTGGGTGGCTTTTTATGAAAAAAGCGATATTTTTCGTGCGGTGATCGAAGAGGCCGGTCAGTTAGGTGGCTTGAAATACAGCCTGCGGGATCACTACAGCCGCCTGATTTATCCCATTCGGGCCGATTGAAACAGTATGCCGGATATGCCCCATAAAAATACCTCACAGCCAATGCGAGCCACTACAGGCTCCGGCTTGTTTGCGGCCTATCTGCTGTTGCTGCTGTGGTTGCCCATACCGTTGGGCAGCGCGCGCCCCTGGTCAGAAGCGTTTATGGCCGCTGCCAGCCTTGTGCTTTTACTGGTCTGGCTGCTGATCTGTATAAAACACAAACAACCCTGGCTGGCAGCGCATAAAGCCTTTATATGGCCGCTGAGCGTAATGCTGTTGTGGGTGTTATGGCAGGCGCTGCAACTGATTCCTCTGCCAGCGTTCCTGTTGCAATGGCTCAGCCCGCAAGCACTGGCCTTTCATACAGCCGCCTTTGCCGATCAGGCGCGTGGCTGGCACTGTATCAGCCTGACGCCGGGGGCGACTGTATTCTATTTGCTGCGCAGTGCCAGCTATAGTGCCATTCTGATTTTGTCATTGGGGCTGCTTAACAGTCGCAAACGCATGCGTATTTTTTTATGGTTACTGGTGATCAGCGGGCTTGCCCAGGTCAGTTTCGGATTATTGAATATGCTGAGCCAGGGGGCTTTTTCCATTCGCGGCATTGACGGCCCCTGGAGCAGCAATTACGGCACTTATGTCAATCGTAACCACTTTGCCGGCTTTCTGGAAATGGTGATACCGGCTGCGATTGCGTTACTTATGTCACAGCCAGCCAGGCACCATCACAAACCAAATATCAAGGCGCGCATCAAAGCGCTGGCGGCCTGGATGCTGTCCGGTCGGCTGGTGCGTTATCTGCTGGTGATCACATTAATGGGTGGTATGCTGCTGAGCACCTCAAGAGGCGGCAATCTGGCCATGCTGGCATCGCTGGGGCTGGCCACCAGTTTGTTCAGCCGGGCGCGGCTGAGGCATGCCTGGTTGTTGCTGGTATTGCTGGCCGCCGCGTTTTTTTTCATGGGTGGCGGCGAGCTGGAAAAAAGGCTGCTGCAAGAGGGGCTGCATGATGATCGGATTGATATACGCGCCGCCATCTACCCGGCTATTGGTGATTTTATGCTGAGCGGTTCCGGCGCGGGGTCTTTTGAGCAGGTTTTTCCGCCCTACAAAAATGCGCAACTGTCCGCCTTACGCTACCAGCACGCACACAATGACTATCTGCAACTGATACTGGAAAATGGCGTACTGATGGCGCTGCTGCTTTTTGCCATGCAGGTCTATGTGTTGTGGATAGTGGCAAAAGCGCTGTTGAAACGCAGGGATTTATTACTGCGCGCGGCACTTTTTGCCGCCTTTGCCGGAATGAGCGGTATGCTGATTCATGCCTGGTATGATTTCAATTTTCAGATTCCGGCCAACGCAGCCCTGTTTTTCAGCCTCATGGGCATGGGACTGGCGGCTTCGCAAATGGAATCCAGGCAGCGGCGCAGGCGTTCCCGATCCGCGTAATTTACAACCTCATGCAGGTACGGAACGGGTTACAGGGCAGAGTATTGCCCGGTAATATCGTTCATCTGGCGTAAGATTTTATCCATGGAACGCACCACCAGACTGGGAACACGGGTGTCATATTTGGCACTGAAATTACTGATTTGAAAAATCTTCCAGTTCTTTTTCACTTTTTTCAATTCATCGCTGATTGCCTGGGTATTGCTGGGGGCTGCAATCAGATACTTCAACGCTTTATCAAACTGTTCAACCGCTTTGCTGTACTGGTCTTTCAGCCCCTGCGAACCCAATCCCCAGGTTTCAAGCAGGTAAATCTTGGCAATACGTTGCGACAACATGCGTTGCCGACCCGAGGTGTTTACCAGTTTGCCGGCTTCGGTTCCTGAACGTTTTTCCAGCATCAGGACAAAACGATGTGATTCCTGCAGTAATAATTCTGCCAGGTCATTCAGTTCATTGGCCTTGTCGAGGCTGGGCGGGGTAGCTAATTCAGGTTGAAGTTCGTTCCATAGCAGGCTGATTTTTTTGATCTGATTACGTTCCCTGCTGTTGGCGGCAAAGGCGCGCAATTCAACCAGCTGGCTGTCAAAAAGTGCAGCGGCAGATTTTAGTTCCGATTCTGCGCCCGCCTTCAGTTTCTGACCGATCAGGGCGTAGGCCTTGATCATGCGTTGCGTCAACATGCGCTGTCGCCCGGCTTTATCAATGGCAACACCCATAGTTAACTCACTGGCTGCAAAGGCTGGCGGCACGGCACTGAGAAACATCAGCAGGGTGATGACACAAAGTAGAATCTTATGTATGCGGGTTTTCATCAATCTATCCTCATGGAAGGGCCTTCTACCCATAAACATGGGGCCAGTGTGAAACCTTTCAAATTTTTTATTGCTAAAATGTGACATAAATCTACAAATCAAGCAAGAGCTATGCAACTGCTAATAGTCTGTCGGACTTAGGGGTTCGTAGCGAGGCGAGTAGGAAGCCGGGGCAGTTTTTCGATCTTTTGAGGCGCATAGTGGGGCAATGCAAAGAAAAGATCAGAAAAATGTACTGGTTTCCCAACGCCGCGGCTGAACGACGATCCCGGCATGATTATCACGTTGCGAGTAGGAAGCCGGGGCAGTTTTTCGATCTTTTGAGGCGCATAGTGGGGCAATGCAAAGAAAAGATCAGAAAAATGTACTGGTTTCCCAACGCCGCGGCTGAACGACGATCCCGGCATGATTATCACGTTCCCGGGTGAAACATCCGGGTTACATTCAGATCAGGTATTCTGTATTTTGGTCATGCTCTCAAGCTGTGCAATCAGTTTATCAATTTTGCTGATAATCATGCGGGAGATCATGTCCAGTTGTTTATAATCCTGCAAAGCTTTCTTGCGCTGCTGAAGATCCGGTTGCGCCTTTTGCCCCAGCATTCGTGCCATGAGGGATGGCTTTTCCTGCTGGAATAAGCCGCTGTGAATCTGCATATAGAGCAAATGCAGTTCATCATGCAATACTTCAATACTACTGAACTCGGGCAGGCTGAGAAGATCCTGCCCATAGGAATAATACCAGCGACCAAAATCACAGTGAGTCGGTTCCAGTGGAACGCTTTCTTTTTTTATGGGCAAACCCTGTACTAACGCTCGCGCATGCACAACCCATTGACGATGCGCCTGCCGGGCATCGCGTAGCAGTAGCAAGGCTTTTTGCGTATCCATTTTTTGTCTCTAAGCAGCCGGTCTCACAGCTAAAGCATTAGAACATATCAACAGTTTAATATACATTTACTCCCGGATATTGATTTATATCATGAAAAAGCTTGGGGTTTGCGTATGCTTGCTGGTCGGGTGTTCCGGCCCTCAGGTTTCAACACCCTTCAACAGCTATCCGACATCTTTCATGCAACTCCGGGTTATGTTTCTTTCTTCCTGAAGCGGTTGTTTTTCTGTGTATATCCTTCTACTGAATCAGAAGGTTTCATTCTGGAGATTTGAGATTTTGGCAGATTGCTGCCTGCTGAATCATTTCCTTGGCGTGTGCCAGCGTTTGTTCGGTGATGCTGACACCACCCAGCATGCGGGCGATTTCGTGAATGCGGCTTTCATCATCAAGACGCGCAATCTGAGTGCGGGTTTCGGTTTCATCTTTCCGTTTGCTGACCTTGAGTTGCTGATGCCCCTGTGCGGCTACCTGCGGCAGATGGGTTACGGTTAACACCTGATGTTGTTCCCCCAGTTGGCGCAACAGTTGTCCGACCACTTCGGCGGTTGCGCCGCCTATGCCGACATCGACTTCATCAAAAATCAGTGTGCTGATGGGGTTGCAGCGTATGGTGGCGACCTGGATAGCAAGACTGATGCGTGACAGTTCACCCCCTGAAGCCACTTTGTTAATGGCTTGCGCTGCCTGACCGGGGTTGGCGGATACCCGCATGTCGATTTGCTGCGGCCCCCAGGGATACAGTTTGTCATCCGGCAGTTGGCTAATCTGTACCTGGAAGGTTCCGCCATCCATGCCCAGCTGTTGCATGGATTGGGTAATTTCCAGCGATAACTGAGCGGCCGCCTGCTGGCGCTTTTTTGCCAGTTCAGCCGCGAGTTGCCAGTAGGCTGTGTGCAATGCCTGCAGCTTTTTTTCTTTTTGTTGCAGTTCATGGTTGCTGTTGTCCAGTTGCGCCAGTTCCTGCTGCAGGCTGGCCAGTTTTTGTTCCAACTCATCGGGTTTGACGCGGTATTTGCGGGCCAGATCCTGCAATGTTTCCAGCTTGTGATTAATATCATCCAGTTGCGCCGGGTCCAGCTGTAGTTGCTCGTGATACTGACGCAGTGAATGGGCGGCTTCCTGGGTTTGTATGAGCGCGCTTTCGAGCAGTTCATTGCTGTTTTGCAGGCTTTCATCCAGCTGGCTGAGCTCGTTGAGGGAACGGCTGGCTTGTGCCAGCCGGCTTTGTATGCCCTGTTCATCTTCCAGCAGCTGGCTGATTTGTGCGCTGTCGCGTATTAACTGTTCGATATGACTGAGTTTGCGTTGTTGCTGGTCAATGTCACGAATGGTTTGTGCTGAAATATCATGAGTGCCGAGTTCTTCAATCTGGTATTGCAGCAAATCCTGGCGTGACAGTCGTTCTTCGGCGGCCTCGCGCAGCTGGTTGACTTGCTGTTGCAGGTTCTGGTGTTCTTTATAGATGTGGTGAATTTGTGCAAGCGGCTCATGCAGGTTGGCATAGCGATCCAGTAGATGGCGTTGTTGACCGCTGCGCAGCAAAGCCTGGTGGGCGTGCTGACCTAGAATATCGATGAGTAATTCGCCCACTTGTTGCAACGAGGCAATGGGAACCGGCTGGCCGTTGATGTAGGCACGTGACTTGCCGTTGCGGGCCAGAATGCGCCGTAGAATCAGTTCTTCGCTGTCGTGATCCTGTTGCTTTAACCAGTGTTGTACGGCGCTATTGTTTTCAATATCGAAACGCGCGGAAATCTCGGCCTTGTCGGCACCCTGACGAATCATGCTGTTGTCGGTGCGATTACCCAGCGCCAGACCCAGTGCATCAATCAGAATGGATTTGCCTGCGCCGGTTTCGCCGGTGAGGGTGGTCATGCCGGCCTGCAGTTCCAGTGTCAGACGGTTGATGATGGCCAGATCACGAATGTGCAGTTCGCTTAACATATTATTCTACCGTTTTTCCGCCCCAGCCCAGTTTGGCGCGCATGATGTCGAAATGGTCATGACCGGCCGGATGAATCAGGCGAATATGATGTCTGGAATGGCTGATGCTGAGACGCTCATCTTCCTGTATGCGGTAGCTGTTTTGGCCATCACAGCTGATGCGTACCGATTCGCAATACTGGCTGCAGACACGAATCTGTATGTGGCTTTTATTCGAAAGCACAATGGGGCGGTTGCTGAGTGTATGGGTGCAAATGGGTACAATCACGCTAGCCGCCAGTGCCGGGTGCAGCAAAGGGCCGCCACCGGACAGCGCGTAGGCGGTTGAGCCGGTGGGGGTGGAAACAATAAGGCCGTCAGAACGCTGGCTTTCCACAAAATGACCGTCTATGGAGATTTCGAACTCGATCATGCGAGCGGTGTTCCATTTGTGCAGTACCACATCGTTGAAAGCAATATCACTGAAATGAATCTGCTCGTCGCTGCCGATTTGCAGTTTCAGCAGGCTGCGTGATTCCATCTCATGATGGCCGTCAAAAATATCCGTCAGAGCCTGCTGCATTTTGTCTGGGCCAATATCGACCAGAAATCCCAGTCGTCCCAGATTGATGCCCATCAGCGGTACATCGAAAGGTGCCAGAGAACGCGCTGCGCCCAGCAGAGTGCCATCACCGCCAACGCAGATCACGGCATCTGCCTCTGCGCCCATGACGGGCAGAGCGCATTCACTGAGCTTGCTGTGTGGCAGATGCAGGCAACTGTGATTATCGGCCAGAATACGGATGTTGCGTTGTTGCAGGAAAGCCAGCAGGCGCTCAAGTGTCTCCCTGACTCCGGGATGTTCGGCCTTACTGATGATACCTACGGTTTTGAACATGGAGGAAACGCCTGTGATATTTATTCTGAGACGCTATTTATACCGTTTCAGCCGGTTGATTGCATCATCGGCGGCGCTTTTTTGCACCCTTTGAAAGCCGATAGTATGCTTATGGCTGTTTTGAGCCTGTTTTGCTGCGAGCCTGTCAGCAAGACCGGTTGCCCATGCTTGTTACTTGCGGGCAGAATAAAACCTGATCGGCAGCTTATGGCGGCAGGGGCCAAGCTTGATTTTCAGGTGCCGGTGGCTGACTAAAATTTAAGGTGTCCACAGAGGAGCGATTCTGGCTATACTTACGAAACATAGGCGGGTAGGTCTATCGGTCTTGTCAGGGCAGGGGGAGCTTGGGCCATTGTTATATCATTGCAGGATTTTCTGATTATGCTGCGTCATTGCTGCCATATTTCGCTGCCTGCGCGCCTTTTCCTGTTGCTGTTTTTGTCAGCCCTTCCTGTGGCTTCCCAGGCAGATATGAGTGTGGTTGTGAATGGCGATGTGCCGGTTCAAACCATCAGCCAATACAATTTGCGTGCTATTTTCGGTATGCGCAAACGTAGCTGGAAAGATGGTGAAGCCATCACGGTTTATGTACTGAGTGATGATTCTCCGTTGCATGTCGAATTTAGTAAAAAAATACTGGGAATCTTCCCGCATCAACTCCGCCGCAGCTGGGATTATCTGGTTTTTTCCGTAAGCGCCAATAAATCAGCACCTATTATTTCACCTGTACATCGGTAACACTTTCTCCTGAGTATTTCACAGGAGATGATCATGGAT
>JAHXHF010000093.1 GCA_025656895.1 gamma proteobacterium symbiont of Bathyaustriella thionipta | reverse complement strand
ATACAGGCATTATAATCTTTAGTCCACTGAACAGTATATAGATTATTGTTTTTCTTAGGGTTTAATCGTTTTCGTTCAAACACTATTTAGCGTAACCGGGCGCATGGTCATTGGTGCCGTTTTGGCATTGGCGCTGGTTATCATGCTGAAGTTGCCAATGGAATGGCACAGGCAGGCACGTCGTACTTATCTATCGGCAGGTCTGGGCATCTACGGTGCCATGATGATGGTATATTGGGCGGCACAATATATACCTTCCGGATGGATATCTGTCATCTTTGGCCTGTCACCTGTCATAACCGGCTGGATGGCAGCCAGATGGTTAAAAGAAAGCACATTAACCGCTCCCAGGCTGGCGGCTCTGGTTCTTGCACTGCTGGGTTTACTGACTATTTTCTACAGTGGTGGTCAGATTTCCAATCATGCAGGAATGGGTGTTATGGCCATGCTCATTTCGGTTATTTTGCATTCAGCCAGCAGTGTCATGGTCAAACACAATGCTTATCAGGCGCACGGACTGGTTATTACAACAGGTGGCTTGCTGGTTGCCGTACCCTTGTACCTGTTAACCTGGTTTGTCAGTGGCTCAAGCTGGCCTGAACAAATCAGCACGAAAAGTATTGTTTCCATTGTTTACCTGGGAATTTTTGGATCAGTACTGGGGTTTGCACTTTACTATTCCGTACTCAAACAGGTCAGTGCCACCCGGGTTGCACTGATTACGCTGGTAACACCGGTCAGTGCGCTCTGGCTGGGACACTGGCTTAATGGTGAAATTATTAATATGACAATCATCGCCGGTACTTTATTGATATTATCAGGGCTCATTTTGTTTGAATGGAGTGATCGTAACATCAAGGCAGGCTAACCATCACTGGTCATTCTGAACTACTGTGGTCTGTACCTGTAGGCCGACTTTTGGCCAGTTATCGGGTGGTTGAGTAGCTACGGACAAAAGCCAGTACCAGCAGAAAAAGCCCGCCGGCCGCAGCCACCGTGCCGCTGTTCATTAGCCAGCTGCTGGCGATTGTGGCGTTGCTGGAGCAACCCACAGCCAATATGCCGCTGATCAGCAATGACCCGCCACCCACGGCTATCAGTAAATTACGCTGTTGCCGTTGCATACTCACTTTCAATTCAGCTAGTTGTTCCGATTCCCATTGAAGCTTGAGCTTGCCTGCCTGCGCGGCTTTGAGGGTTTGATAGGCCAGACCGGGGATTTCCGGCCATTGTTCCGACCAGTTGGGCAGTTGCTCTTTCACTTTTCTGAGAAAAGCTTTGGGGCCTACCTGTTGCGCCATCCAGCGCTCCAGAAAAGGCTTGGCGGTGGCCCACAAATCCAGTTCGGGATAGAGCTGCCGACCCAGCCCCTCAATATTGAGAAATGTTTTTTGCAGTAAAACCAGTTGCGGCTGTACTTCCATATCAAAACGGCGCGCGGTCTGAAACAGTTTCAGCAAAAACAGGCCAAAAGAGATTTCACTGATGGGCTTTTCATAGATGGGTTCGGATACGGTGCGTATGGCTGATTCAAATTCATCCACCCGGGTGGCGGAAGGCACCCAGCCGGATTCCACATGCAACTCGGCTACGCGACGGTAATCACGGTTAAAAAAGGCCAGAAAGTTTTCGGCCAGATAGCGTTGATCCTGCGGGTTGAGCGTTCCCATAATACCGAAATCCACACCAATATACTGTCCTTCATCGGAGACAAAGATATTACCCGGATGCATATCCGCATGAAAAAAATTATCCCGCAACACCTGCGTAAAGAAAATCTCCAGACCGCGTTCGCCCAGCAACTGCATACTCACGCCTTTGGCCTTGAGTTGCTCTACATCCCCCACCGGCATGCCGTAGATGCGTTCCTGCGCCATGACATTGGCACGGCTTAAATCCCAGTATATCTCCGGCACATAGAGCTGCTCCGAACCCATGAAATTATGCCGTAACTGGCTGGCATTGGCCGCTTCACGGCTGAGATCCAGTTCATCGAAAATTGTTTTTTCGTACTCTTCGACCACCTCAACCGGGCGCAAACGCCGACCGTCTTTCCAGTAACGCTGCGCCAGGCGCGCAATGATGAACAACAAATCAACATCCCGGCGAATGATTTTTTCAATACCGGGGCGCAGCACCTTAATCACAATCTCGCGACCATCCTGCATTTGTGCCGCATGAACCTGGGCGATAGAAGCCGAGGCCAGCGGTTCAACATCGAACCTCTGCAGCACATCGGCCACCGGTTCCTGCCAGGCTTTTTCTATAATAGCCTGCGCGACTGCGCCGGGGAAGGGTGGCACCTGATCCTGTAGCTTGACCAGTTCATCCGCCAGATCATCCGGCAGCAAATCCCGCCGCGTGGATAACACCTGACCGAATTTGACAAAGATGGGCCCCAGATCTTCCAGTGCGCGACGAATGCGTTCTGCATGGCTGGCATGGCGATCTTTAAACCAGAAACCCGGTACAATAAAACGCAGAAAATGCACCGCGCGAAACAGATGAGTGGAAAGAATAATATCGTCCAGACCGTGACGCATCAGCACCCAGCTGATATGCATCATTCGCCATACCTGAGTGGGACGCAACAGCATCATTGCGCTGACCGGCGGGCTTGCAGGCGTTCTACGCGGGCCTGCAGGCGTTCCACATCATCACGCAGTGTATCCACCGCTTGCAGCCATTCCTGCAGTTCATAATCACTGGGCATGGCCTGCACTTCTTCCTGCAGATATTCCTTGAGGTCTTTATCCAGGCGCTGATGCGTGTCCGACAACCATTGCAGACCGGAACGAACGCCGCTGGCGATATTATGTGCTATTAAATCACCGCTGATAGCGGCCAGCTGTTCTTCCCAGTCAATGTGCAGGCCGGCCAGCAAGCGGCCAAAAGAATGTCCCAGCGCGGTATCGCCGCGTATTTCCAGTTGCCCGGAGAACAATTGATCGGAAGCCTCGGCTCCCATGCCCATGCGGGCAAATACCAGCGGTGTGGCCGACAGGGTGCAATCCGCCGCTTCTTCCAGCTGCTGATACACCGCAATACCATCGCTGCCCGGCACCAGAAACAGGCGCATGCCGGTTCCTTTAAAATCCAGTTCAATACGCTTGCCATGATAAGCCTGCAGCCGTTGCAAGCTAATTGGATCCAGTGACAGCAGACGGTTCAACACCGCTTCCACCGAAGCGGACAGCATGGCCGACATCAGATTTTGAAACCGCGATGAATGGCAACAATGCCATTGCTTAGATTGCGAAAATCACAACGCTCAAAGCCGGCTTCCTGCATCATGCCTTTCAGCGTTTCCTGGTCGGGATGCATGCGTATGGATTCGGCCAGATACTGATAGCTGTCACTGTCACTGGCCACCAGCTTTCCCAGCCTCGGCAGGACCTGGAAAGACCAGGTGTCATAGAGGGTTTTGAAGGGGCCGGGAGCGGGTTTGGAGAACTCCAGAATCAAGGCCCGACCGCCCGGTCTCAAGGCCGCAAACATGGCATTCAATGCGCATTGTTTATCGGTTACGTTACGCAAACCAAAGCCTATGCTGATGCAGTCAAAACTGTTTTCAGCAAAAGGCAATTGTTCGGCATTGATCTGGGCATAGGCGATATTGCCGCTGTGACCTTCATCCAGCATGCGTTCTCGCCCCTGTTGCAGCATGGCGGCATTGATATCCGACATCAATACAAAGCCGTCATCACCCACCAGGGTGGAAAAACGGCTGGAAAGGTCGCCGGTTCCTGCCGCCAGATCCAGTACCTGATGGCCCTTGCGCACCCCGGACATTTCAATCGCGGTGCGCTTCCACAAACGATGTATACCGAGCGACATCAAATCATTCATGACATCATAGCGACCCGCTACCGAATCAAAGACCGCCTTTACGCGGTTTTGCTTATCATCTTTGGCGACCTTCTGGTAACCAAAATGAGTACTTTCCGGGTCGCTCATGGCATTGCTCCGCTTGTCTTTAGAATGCGCTTCAGCTTTGACGCTCTTTGCGCTGGTGTCCGGCTGCTGCCAGATCGGCTAAATATTGTTTCCAGTTGCTGTCATGATTTTTACCCAGATCATACAAGGTTTCCCAGGAAAAAATGCCGGTATTATGACCGTCATCAAAATGCAGCAGCACCGCATAGTTACCGACCGGCTCAATCTTGTCGATATTCACAGCTTCCTTATCCAGCTGCAACACTCCCTGGCCGGGGCCGTGGCCCTGCACTTCGGCAGAAGGTGAGTGTACACGCAGATATTCACAGGGCAAATTAAAGTGCGCGCCGTCTTCAAACGAGATTTCCAGCACCCGGGAGGTACGGTGCAGGTTCAATTCAACGGGGACAGGGTGCGACATGGGGCATGTTCTCCAAAAGGTTTATCAAGCGGACAGGTATTGAATAAAGAATAGTAACCGCACAGGCGACCAAATCAAACGCACACAATGAAAGGCCATTTTAATGAACCCGCCGCCTGCGGTAGCAAGGTTAAAGAATATAACGACTCAAATCATCATCAGCCGCCAGTTCACTGAGATGTTCATCCACATAAGCGCGATTAATTTGAATACTTTCTCCGCACTGCTCATTGGCGTTAAAAGAGGCTTCTTCCAGCAAGCGCTCCATCACCGTATGCAGCCGGCGGGCGCCGATATTTTCGGTACTTTCATTCACCTGCCAGGCCATTTCGGCAATGCGTTCTATACCATCCCGGGTAAATTCAATGTGCAGTCCTTCGGTAGCCAGCAGGGCCGCATATTGTTCGGTCAGGGAAGCATCCGGCTCGGTCAGAATGCGCACAAAATCAGCCGCATTCAGCGCCTGTAATTCTACCCGTATCGGCAGACGACCCTGCAGTTCAGGAATCAGATCAGAGGGTTTGGAGAGATGAAAAGCACCCGAAGCAATAAACAGAATATGATCGGTCTTGATCATGCCGTATTTGGTGGATACCGTAGATCCTTCCACCAGTGGCAGTAAATCACGTTGCACGCCTTCGCGGGAAACATCCCCGCCACCGCTGTTTTCAGCGCGTTTGGCTACTTTATCCAGCTCATCCAGAAATACAATACCATTCTGTTCTACACGCTCAACCGCGTTCAGTTTCAACTCGTCTTCATTGATGCGCCTGGACGCTTCTTCTTCCTGCAACAGCTTGAAGGCCTCTCGGACACGTAATTTGCGGCGTTTGGTTTTATTACTGCCCGCATTCTGAAACATGCTTTGCAACTGGCTGGTCATTTCTTCCATACCGGGGGGCGCCATGATTTCGACCCCCACACTGGCCTGGCTGACCTCGATCTCGATCTCCTTGTCATCCAGTTCACCCTGCTGCAGTTTTTGCCGAAATTTGTCGCGGGTTCGGTTACTGGCAGACAATGCCTGCGCATCTTCCTCAAAACTGCTCGGGGTAGAGCCGGGCAGCAAGGCATCCAGTATGCGTTCACGAGCACCTTCACGCGCTTCATCCATCACCTTGGCCTGTTCGGTTTCCCGCGCCATTTTTACCGCGATGTCGGCCAGGTCACGCACAATGGATTCCACATCACGCCCAACATAGCCTACTTCAGTAAACTTGGTTGCCTCTACCTTGATAAAGGGCGCGTTGGCCAGGCGTGCCAAACGCCGTGCGATTTCGGTTTTACCCACGCCGGTCGGGCCGATCATTAAAATATTCTTGGGCGTGATTTCAGGCTTCAGCTCTGCCGCGACCTGACTGCGCCGCCAGCGATTACGCAAGGCAATGGCTACTGCTCGCTTGGCATCGGACTGACCGACAATGTGTTTATTCAGTTCTTCAACAATCTGTTTCGGGGTGATTTCAGGCATAGTAATTTTATTCAGATCAGTTTTTGCTGGTCAGCTCTTCAATGACCAGATTATGGTTGGTATAAATGCAGATATCAGCAGCAATATGTAATGATTTTTCTACAATATCACGCGCATCCAGCTCGGTATTGTCCATCAGCGCGCGGGCCGCCGCCTGCGCGAAAGAGCCGCCGGAACCAATGGCCATGAGACTGTTTTCAGGCTCTATAACATCACCCGTGCCGGATAAAATCAGTGAACTTTCTTCATCAGCCACCACCAGCAGTGCTTCCAGACGGCGCAACATACGGTCCGTGCGCCAGTCTTTAGCCAGCTCTACAGCGGCGCGGGTCAGATGTCCCTGGTGTTTTTCCAGCTGCCCTTCAAAACGTTCAAACAGGGTAAAGGCATCGGCGGTGGCGCCGGCAAAGCCGGCCAGCACACGGTTGTGGTACAAGCGCCGCACCTTGCGCGCGTTGCCCTTCATGATGGTATTACCCATTGATACCTGGCCGTCACCGCCCAGCGCGACCTTGCCGTTGCAGCGATAAGAAACAATGGTTGTGCCGTAAATGGTTTCCACAGGGACTCCCGACTTGAAAATAACAGAGAATTATACCTGAAGCTGATGGGTTTATCGTTTGCCAAACAACAATGGCTCCACATCATTGAAATGCGTGGCAAAATGTACTTTGAGGCCTTTGCGGATATATTCCGGCAAACGCTCAAAATCATCCCGATTGTCTTGCGGCAGGATCAGTTCACGTATTTTGGCCCGTTTGGCGGCAATCACTTTTTCACGAATACCCCCCACCGGCAGTACTTCACCGGTCAGAGTCATTTCGCCGGTCATAGCCAGTTTGCGTGCCAGTTGTTTGCCGCGCGCCAAAGACAACAGGGCGCTGGCCATGGTAATACCGGCAGACGGGCCATCTTTGGGAGTAGCACCCGCCGGCACATGCAGATGTATAAAAGCCTTTTCGAAAAAAGAAGCTTGTGACTGATAGTCTTGCGCGTGTCCGACAATATAGCCGTAGGCAATTTCGGCCGATTCCCGCATCACATCACCCAGTTGCCCGGTCAGTTTGAAGCCGCGTGTAAAATTGTGTGTTTTGGCGGCTTCAATATGCAGGGTTGCGCCACCCATGGTTGTCCAGGCCAGGCCGGTAATCACTCCCACACCACTGAGACGGCGTTCATCCTGAAACAGCGGGCTGCCCAGCCAGTCACGCAACTGGTCTTTTTGAACTTTGATCGGAGTGGCTTCATCATCCAGAATACGCACCGCTGATTTGCGCATGAGCGCACCAATCTGTTTATCCAGCCTGCGCACTCCGGCATATCGCGCATAGTCTTCAATAATTTTACGCAGCGTACTCACCGGAACCTGTACCTGCTTACGTTTCAAACCGGCTTTCTTCAACTGCCGGGGCAACAGATAGCGCTTGGCAATTTCCAGTTTTTCACTGCCCAGATAACCGGACAGACGAATCACTTCCATGCGATCCAGCAAAGGGTCGGGAATACTATCCAGTTGATTGGCAGTACAGATAAACAGTACTTTGGAAAGGTCGGCTCTGACATCCAGATAATGATCCAGAAAATCGGCATTCTGCTCCGGATCCAATGCTTCCAGCAAAGCCGAAGCCGGATCACCCTGGTAGGAATTGCCGATCTTGTCAATCTCGTCCAGCATGATAACCGGGTTCATGGAACCCGCGTCCTTCAATGCCTGCACAAATTTACCCGGCATGGCGCCGATATAGGTGCGTCTGTGGCCTTTAATCTCGGCTTCATCACGCGTACCCCCTACCGAAAAGCGGTAGAATTTACGTCCCATAGCGGCCGCTATAGACTTGCCCAGTGAAGTTTTGCCCACCCCCGGCGGACCGACCAGCAGAATAATGGAACCGGAAATTTCACCCCGGGTAATGCCCACGGCGAGAAATTCCTCGATGCGTTTCTTCACATCATCCAGCCCATAATGATCCGCATCCAGTTGCTGGCGGGCATGTTTCAGATCCAGATTATCTTCACTGTTCTTTCCCCAGGGAAGAACCGTGAGCCAATCCAGATAGTTGCGCGTTACACCGTATTCCGGTGAGCCGGTTTCCAGCAAAGACAGCTTGCCCAATTCTTCTTCAATACGTTTATCCACATCAGCCGGCAAGGTCAGGCCTTCAACACGCTGGCGAAATTCATCCACATCAGCGGTTTTGTCATCTTTGGCAATGCCCAGTTCCTGCTGGATGACTTTCAGTTGCTCGCGCAGAAAGAACTCTCTCTGCTGCGTCTGCATTTTGTCTTCCACCACTTTGCGGATTTTATTCTGCGCACGCGCCAGTTCCAGTTCCTTGTGCAGCAGCACCAGCACTTTTTCCATGCGGGTCATCAGATCGGTGGCTTCCAGCACATCCTGTAATTCTTCCCGGTCAGAAGTCGTCAGGCTGGCGGCAAAATCGGAAAGATGCGAAGGGTCATCCGGACCAAAACGATCCAGGAACATACGCAGTTCCTCAACATACAGCGGGTTCAGCGGCAGCAGTTCCTTGATGGTATTGATGATGGCCATCGCATAAGCTTTGATTTCATCGTCTTTAGCGCCTTCTTTTTCCTGCAAATAGCTAACATGGGCACAAAAAGGGGCTTCTTCCGTCATCAACTGACTGATTTCGAAACGTTGCAGGCACTCTACCAGCACCTGCAGGCGACCCTCCTGCTTCTGTACCCGATGCACGCGGCAAGCTGTGCCCACCTTACGAAATTCTTCCGGTTTGGCTACTTCCGCGCTATCACTCTCGGTAAGAATGATGCCGACAATATCGTGCGGCGAAGCAGCCAGCTCATCAAAAGTGGTGCGCCAATGATCCGGCGACATCAGCAAAGGCACCGCCTGTCCGGGGAAAAAAGGTCGGGAAGTCACCGGCAGAATATAGATATTGGCCGGTAAAACCTCATTGGAACGTGCCGGAGGACCGCCGATAATCAGCTCGGATTCCAAGCCATTTTCTTCATTTTCGTTGTTGTCAGCCATGATTTCTGGTTCTGTTCCGTTCAAGCAAAAAGACCCAACATGTGGGCATTCAGAATAATTTCAAGGCAGTCTGCCTGTCTATTTATGATGGATTCCTTCAGCAAAATTACTGATACGGGCAAACTCGTCAATGGACAAGGTTTCCGGGCGGCGTATCGGATCAATATCCAGAGCCTGCAGCTCAGTAGCACTAATATGATTTTTAAGACTGTTGCGAATGGTTTTGCGCCGCTGTGCGAAAGCATCACCGACAATGCGGGCAAAATGCAGCTCATCTTTTATCGGCGCGGGAGGCTCAGTCAGCCGGGTTAAACGCACCACGCTGGAATCCACTTTGGGCGGCGGAAAGAAAGAAGCGGGACTGACCTGAAACAGCGGGGTGATTTGCCAGGCAATCTGCAACATGACCGACAAGCGCCCGTAAATACGACTACCGGGGGCGGCAGCCATGCGTTCAACCACTTCTTTTTGCAGCATCAGGTGCAGGTCCTGCACACAGTGGCGCTGTTTTGTCAGATGAAACAGGATGGGCGTGGAAATATTATAAGGCAGATTACCCACGATGCGTAACGGCCTGCCGGACGCAACCAGTTGGCAGAAATCAAACTTCAGGGCATCCACAGTAAACAGCCTGAAATGATCCTGATGCCCCATATCATCACTTAGCCGGGCCGCCAGATCACGATCAATCTCCACCACATCCAGTTGTCCGGCCGGCTTTAGCAACGGGCGGGTTAATGCCGCCTGTCCCGGGCCTATCTCAACCAGATGATCTGATTTTGAAGCGGCAATCGAACTGACAATACGGTCGATTACGGAAGAATCGCGCAGAAAATTCTGGCCAAAACGTTTTCTGGGACGATGATTAGCGGCTGAAGCCATAATCTTGCTGCAAGCCCGACTGCTGTGGAAAAGCGCTCACAAAAATGCGCATAATTTCAGGGTATGTCATGCATGGCAGAATACCCCTTTTTACTCCGTTAGTAACGCACTAACCCGTCCATTACCGCATAATACTGAATTTTTACCGGGAAGTTTTGTACTTTGCGTTCCGGCTTTATCCAAAATATACCAAATCTTTGATATTTGCTGAATGCTATGGCGAAATTCCCGGGCTAAATACCGGCACTTGCTGCACTACCGGCAAGCGTGAACGCCGGAGCTCGTTGTGACAGGCTTTCATGCAATACGCGCCGCGCGCAATCCGAGCAGCGCCCACAACAACTGGCTACTTTAAGCTCATCCTGCAAATCCTGCATGGAACAGGCGCCATTATTAGCCGCCTCTCTGATGTCACTATCCGTCACTGAATTGCATACACAAACAAACATATTGTCACCTCAATCAGGTAATACTGGATACTTTCAATGACTTAATACTATTACAAATCAATCTTATTTGCAATAGTATTTTAATATATATTGAACCTTACTCACCAATGAAGTCGGGCGCAGGGACTATAAGCACAACAAAAATTTAGCCTATACTCTGTCGTGATATTCACAACCAGGGAGCAAAAATATGAAGGGCGATTCTGCCACATTACAAACACTCAATGGCAATTTAAGAGACCAGCTTACCGCCATCAACCAGCTTTTTCTGCATGCCAGAATGCTTAAAAACTGGGGATTAAACGGGCTTAACGAACACATGTACAAAGGCTCCATCAAAGCCATGAAAATGGCCAATGATTTGATCGAGCGGGTTTTGTTTCTTGAAGGTCTTCCCAATCTTCAGGATTTAGGCAAATTGATGATTGGCGAAAATCCGGCTGAAATCATTGCTTGCGACCTGCAGCTGCAACAGCAGATTCATGACGGTCTGATCAATGCAATTGCCCGCTGCGAGCAGTCTCGGGACTATGTCTCACGTGACTTGCTGGAAGAAATTCTTGAAGAAAATGAAGAGCACATCGACTGGCTGGAAAGCCAGCAGTGGCTGATTGAAAAATCCGGCCTGCAAAACTATCTGCAATCCATGATGTAAACAACAGGACAGCGACATGAAAGGTAACGAAAAAGTATTGCAACAATTACAAAAACTGCTGGCGGGTGAACTGGCTGCGCGAGACCAGTATTTCATCCACTCGCGTATGTATGAAGATTGGGGGCTGAGCAAACTCTACGAACGCATTAACCATGAAATGCAAGATGAAACCCTGCACGCGGATGCTCTCATCAAGCGCATGCTGTTTCTGGAGGCCACCCCCGATCTTTCCGAGCAGGACGGACTACGCATTGGCTCCGATGTTCCGTCCATGCTGCAAAATGATCTGGCCGTGGAATATGATGTGGTCAGCGCGCTCAAACAAGCGATTGAAGTCTGCGAACAGGAACAGGATTTCCAGACACGGGAAATGCTGGAAGTGCTCCTGAAAGATACCGAGGAAGACCACGCCTGGTGGCTGGAAAAACAGCTTGGGCTGATTGAAAAAACCGGTTTGGAAAACTACCTGCAATCACAGATGTAAGAAATAAAGCCTGACAGCATTCAACTTGCTGTCAGGCCCATACAGCCGGATCAACTGAAAGTATGTTCTACATACTTCTGCACTATCTGCTGAAATTCCTGCGCAATGGCATCACCTTTCAGGGTTACGGTTTTTTCGCCATCCACATAAACGGGCGCAACCGGACGTTCTCCCGTTCCCGGCAGGCTGATACCGATATTGGCCTGCTTGCTTTCGCCTGGGCCATTTACCACACAACCCATCACGGCGACCGACATATCGGCCACGCCCGGATACTGTTCACGCCAGCCCGGCATTTGTAGTCTTAGCCAGCTTTGAATATCTTTTGCCAGCTGTTGAAAATAGGTACTTGAAGTACGCCCGCAGCCGGGACAGGCAACCACCATCGGAGTAAAAGAGCGCAGCCCCATGGTTTGCAGAATTTCCTGTGCCACTACGACTTCAGTGGTGCGGGAGCCACCCGGTTCCGGTGTCAGTGAAATGCGTATGGTATCACCTATGCCTTCCTGCAACAGCACCGACAGCGCAGCCGTTGATGCCACGATACCTTTTGAACCCATACCCGCTTCGGTCAAGCCCAAATGCAACGCATAATCCGAACGGCTGGCCAGATCACGATAAACGGCAATCAAGTCCTGCACGCCGCTCATTTTGCAGGACAGGATAATTCTGTTTTTTGCCAGTCCCAGTGCTTCGGCACGCGCGGCACTTTCCAGCGCGGAAGATACCATGGCTTCATGGGTTATCTCATTAGCCAGTTTCGGCTGACTGGCAAGCGCATTTTCATCCATCAGACGGATCACCACTTCCTTGTCCAGGCTGCCCCAGTTCACGCCAATACGCACCGCCTTGTCATGCTTACAGGCTGTTTCAATCATACTGGCAAACTGTTCATCACGTTTTTTTCCACGTCCGACATTGCCCGGGTTGATGCGGTATTTATCCAGTGCCTCGGCGCAGGCCGGCTCGGCTGCCAGTAGTTTATGACCATTGAAATGAAAATCGCCCACCAGCGGTACATGACAGCCCTGTTTATCCAATTTCTCCCGGATAAAAGGAACCGCCTGAGCGGCCCGCTGCGTGTTGACCGTAATGCGCACCAGCTCGGAACCCGCCTGAGCCAGTTCATGCACCTGCTGCACAGTGGCGGAAACATCAGCCGTATCGGTATTGGTCATGGATTGCACAATAACCGGATGCGGCCCGCCAACCTGTACTTGCCCCACCCGCACCGCTACGGATGATGCCTGCTTTGCCTTGTTTTGCGTCATATCACTCAACCTTGCGGTCTGTTCATACTCAACGACTATGCACTAAAGTGCATAGGTTGCTGGGATTGGACTGAAAGTCCCATGTCATTCAAGGATCATATTACTATTATCTTTA
>JAHXHF010000220.1 GCA_025656895.1 gamma proteobacterium symbiont of Bathyaustriella thionipta | reverse complement strand
TATCCATGATCATCTCCTGTGAAATACTCAGGAGAAAGTGTTACCGATGTACAGGTGAAATAATAGGTGCTGATTTATTGGCGCTTACATTAAAGCCGCCATGCTGGAAAACAAGCCTGCAGAGGAAAAAGTTCAGCAGCGCTATCAGGAACTGATCGCTAAAATGCCCAAAAGTGAATTCAAGGCTCGTCACATTCTGCTGGAAAAGGAAGATGAAGCCAAAGCCGTGATTGCTGAACTGGACACAGGTGCTGATTTCGCCGAACTGGCCAAACAAAAATCAACCGGACCTTCCGCCTCCAGCGGTGGTGATTTAGGCTGGTTCTCGGCCGGACGCATGGTCAAACCGTTCTCGGACGCCACAGCCAAACTGGAAAAAGGTACTTACACCAAAGAACCGGTTAAAACCCAATTCGGCTGGCATGTTATTTTGCTCGAAGATCAGCGTGAAACCGCGCCGCCTCCGCTCAAAGAGGTACGTGCGCAAATCGTACAAGGCATGCAGAAAGAAATTCTGGCCAGCTACATTGATGATCTGAGAAAAAATGCAAATATCGAAGTACTGACCGACAAGAAGGAAGAAGGCACGCCGATCAACAGCACAGCAACCGACCAGCAGACCGATAGCCCTGCGGCCAGGCCGGCTTCTGAGGCATCAGCCGCAGCACCTGCACAACCGGCTGCAGCACCCGCGCAACCGGCCGCTGAAGCGGCTTCTGATACAAAAACAGATGGTGCTGAAACCCCGCTTAAGGCAGACGCCAGCTAAGACTCTTCATTCTCCCCGCCACATTCAGGCGGGGAGACACTCTCAATCCTGTTCCTCAAGCCTGTTCCGCAACACAGTCAGCCATCTTCTGGCTAAGACGTTCCACCTGTTGCGCATCCCGTCCTTCAACCATCACCCGCACCAGCGGTTCGGTGCCTGATGCACGAATCAATACCCGTCCTTCCTGCCCCAACTGCTTTTCCACTTCGCAGGTCAGTTGTTGCAGCACCCGGTCTTGCAAAACCCCGGTATCGGCCTGAATATTTTTCAATACCTGCGGAAAGTGCTGAAAACCTTTAATCGCCTGTTGCAGTGTTGTTTGCTGACGCAACAAAGCCTCGATAACCTGCAAAGCGGCAATAATGCCATCACCGGTGGTGGTTTTGTTCCGGCAGATAATATGCCCGGAAGGCTCGCCGCCCAGTGACCAGTGATTTTGCTTTAAATGCTGCAGAATATAACGGTCACCCACCCGGGTTCGATGCAGCGCAATACCCTGCTCTGACAAGGCATGCTCCAGCCCCATATTGGTCATCACAGTTCCCACCAGTGGCTGTTTGGCTTCCTCACCACTACGGCTGGACGCTATGATGTAGAGCAAATCATCACCATCCAGCAGTTGGCCTCGACTATCCACCATCGCCAGACGATCACCATCGCCATCAAAAGCCACACCAAAATCAGCGCCCGTTTCCACAACAAAGTCACACAAAGCCTGCGGCTGGGTAGAACCGACACCATCATTGATGTTCAAACCATCCGGCTCGGCTCCCATAAGCCTGAGCGTGGCTCCCAGCTCTTCAAAAACCAGTGGTGCCACATGGTAGGTTGCGCCGTGCGCGCAATCCAGAGCAATCGTTAGACCGGATAAGCTCAGTTGCTGGGATATGGTACTTTTGCAGAATTCCACATAGCGTCCAGCGGCATCTTTTACCCGTTTGGCTTTTCCCAGGCTGGAAGGATCGGTAATTTGTAATGGTTTTTCCAGCCAGGTTTCTATTTCATGCTCCACTTCATCCGCCAGTTTGTCGCCATCGGCCCGGAAAAACTTGATGCCATTATCTTCATAAGGATTATGTGAAGCACTGATAACAATACCCGCCTGTGCGCGCAAGGCACGTGTCAGATAAGCAATAGCCGGAGTCGGCATCGGCCCCAATAACAAAATATCAGCGCCACCGGCCGACAAACCCGCCTCCAGTGCGGATTCAAACAGATAGCCGGATAAACGCGTATCTTTACCGATAACAACCCGTCCACCGCGTCCACCACCCAATACCTGACCAGCGGCCCAACCCAGTTTGAGAACAAACTCAGGCGTAATCACGCCCTGTCCGACCCGACCACGAATACCATCGGTTCCAAAATATTTACGTGTCATTCAAGTTTTCCTGTAATGCAGATAGCAATGTCAATGCCTGTACGGTTTCTTGCACATCATGTACACGCAGCAGACAAGCTCCCTTTTGTGCCGCCCAAAATGCGGCAGCAATACTGCCCCCCAGACGTGCCTCTAGTGCGACTGAACTTAACTGTGCAAACATGGATTTTCGTGACAGGCCCACCAGTACCGGGTAAGACGATGAGCTAATCTGCTGCAAATGCCTGAGCAGGCTCAGGTTGTGTTGCAGGGTTTTGCCAAAGCCGAAGCCGGGGTCAAGCAGAATATGCCGGGGATTAAAACCGGCTTCAATCAAGGCATCGGCCCGTTGCAACAGAAAATCCCGGACTTCACGGACAACATCCTGATAGTGCGGCTGAGCCTGCATGTTGGCCGGCTCACCCTGCATGTGCATAAGGCATACCGGTACGGCGCATTCTATGGCTGCCGACAAGGCAGCGGGGGCTCGTAATGCATTGACATCATTAATCATGCCCGCGCCCGCCTGCACGGCTGCTCGCATGACCTCGGGCTTGCGGGTATCAATGGACAGGGGAATAGCAAGCTCGGCCTGCAAATGCTCTATAACAGGCAGAACCCGCTGCAGTTCTTGCTCAACACTCACCGGCGGTGCACCGGGACGAGTTGATTCACCGCCGATATCAATAATGGCAGCACCGGCTTTCTGCATGGCCAGTGCCTGTTCCACGGCTTGCGCCGGTTGCAGAAAACGGCCACCATCGGAAAACGAATCGGGTGTTACATTAAGAATCCCCATGACCTGGGGCGAAGACAGATCCAGCGGCCTTCCACCACAGTCAAGGGTGTGCATCACTTCGGCTTAATCAGTGCTGACTGGCCGGATCACCAATAGAACCTTTGTCATCTTTTTTCTTGTCATCATGATTGTCATCCTGCGAGGATGCGGATAAATCATCATCGCCACCATCAGAAGATACATCATCCCAACCTTTGGGGGGCTTCGGTGTCTTGCCCGCCATAATGTCATCAATCTGCTCGGAATCAATGGTTTCATATTTCAGCAGCGCTTTCGCCATGACATGCAGTTTCTGCATATTTTCTTTCAGGATGCGTTCTGCACGCTCATAATTGCTGTCAATCACCGAGCGTATCTCTTCATCAATGATGTGCGCGGTATCATCCGACACATGTTTGTGCTGTGACACCGAACGACCCAGAAAAACTTCCTGTTCTTCTTCCCCATAAGCCAGCGGGCCGAGACGGTCGGAAAGCCCCCATCGGGTAACCATGTTTCGCGCCAGTTCTGTGGCTCGCTGAATATCGTTGCTGGCGCCGGTGGTTACTTTATCTGCCCCCAGAGTCAGTTCTTCAGCAATACGCCCGCCAAACAAGGTGGAAATACGGCTGTTGAGTTTTTCCTTGCTTTCACTGTAGCTGTCTTCCTCAGGCAGAAACATGGTGACACCCAGAGCGCGACCCCGGGGAATAATGGTGACTTTATAAACCGGATCATGAGAAGGCACAATACGACCGACAATGGCATGTCCGGCTTCGTGATAAGCCGTGTTTTTCTTTTCATCATCACTCATCACCATGGAGCGACGCTCGCCGCCCATCATGATTTTGTCCTTGGCCTTTTCCATATCCGACATATCCACCGTGCGTTTGTCAGCGCGCGCAGCAAACAAGGCGGCTTCATTCACCAGATTGGCCAGATCAGCACCCGAAAAACCCGGTGTGCCACGTGCGATAATAGCCGGATCTACCGAATCACCGGCAGGAACCTTGCGCAAATGCACTTTAAGAATCTGTTCACGACCACGAATATCCGGCAGCGGCACGACTACCTGACGATCAAAACGGCCGGGGCGCAATAAAGCCGGGTCCAGTACATCAGGACGGTTGGTGGCAGCGATAACAATGACGCCGTCATTGCCTTCAAAACCATCCATCTCCACCAGCAACTGGTTCAGTGTTTGTTCGCGCTCATCATGACCACCACCCAGTCCGGCACCACGATGACGACCGACCGCATCAATCTCATCAATGAAAATAATGCAGGGAGCGTGTTTCTTGGCGTTTTCGAACATATCACGCACTCGTGATGCGCCCACACCCACAAACATTTCAACAAAATCAGAACCTGAAATGGTGAAAAAAGGCACTTTGGCTTCACCGGCTATGGCACGAGCCAGCAGGGTTTTACCGGTACCCGGTGAACCCACCATCAAAACACCGCGCGGAATCTTACCGCCCAGCTTCTGGAATTTACCCGGGTCTTTCAGAAATTCGACCAGTTCAGCCACTTCTTCCTTGGCTTCTTCAGCACCGGCCATATCGGCAAAACTGACTTTTACCTGATCCTCGCCCAGCATACGCGCGCGGCTTTTGCCAAAAGACATGGCTCCGCGACCGCCACCGCCCTGCATCTGTCGCATAAGAAAGAACCACAGGCCAATCAGGATAAACAGCGGGAACCAGTTGACAAAAATAATCTGCAACAGCGAAGGCTCCTTGGGAGCGTCACTTTTGATTTTAACGTCATACTTCAATAAATCATTAACCAGATCGCCATCACCCGGATTGTAGGTAACAAAGCGATTACCGGAACGGGTTTTGCCCTTGATGGTCTCACCTTCTATCTCTACAGCTTCCACACTACCTGCATGTAACTTGCTGATAAATGTAGAATAAGACATTTCATTGGTTTTCTCACGATTACTGGAAAAGCTGTTAAAAACAGACACCAGCACCACCGCTATCACTACCCATAAGATCAGGTTTTTTGCAAAATCATTCAAGACGTTAGTTCCTCAGAACAGAAAAAATCGAGTCGTGCGGCAATAATAGCGCTATTCCACGCTCTATTACCACCCGAAGAGCAGGTTTATCGTGTTACCCGAAAGCCCGTTGCCACCAGATAAACCTCGCGACTGGCCGCTCTGGAGGCATCCGGTTTGCGTGTGACCACCCGTGAAAAACGGCTTTTCAAATCGCGCACAAAGTCATCAAA
Source organism: gamma proteobacterium symbiont of Bathyaustriella thionipta (assembly GCA_025656895.1). Lineage (GTDB taxonomy): Bacteria > Pseudomonadota > Gammaproteobacteria > Chromatiales > Chromatiaceae > JAHXHF01. Next base: position 7,568 of record JAHXHF010000220.1, on the reverse strand, counting down.
GCCTTCACCTTGAAAAACTTTGCTGACAAATGCACCGTTCGGTTTCAGGGTTTGTGCGGCAAAATCCAGTGCCAGTTCCACCAGATACATGGAACGCGGCTGGTCCACAGCCTTCTGCCCTGTTACATTGGGGGCTATATCTGAAATTACAAGGTCCAGTGCCTGTCCCTGCAAAGCGTGCTCCAGTTTTTCCAGGGCCGCCTGCTGAGTAAAGTCTTCCTGAATAAAAGTAACATCCGCCAGGCTATCCATCGGCAGAATATCCAGTGCCACCACGCATCCCTTGTCGCCAACCTGTTGGGCCGCGTATTCAGACCAGCTGCCCGGAGCCGCGCCCAGATCAACCACCCTCATGCCGGGCTTGAACAAGCGATCACGCTGCTGAATTTCCATCAATTTGTAAATAGCGCGTGAGCGAAAACCATCACGCTGCGCGCGTTTGACATACTCATCATTGAAATGTCGATCCAACCAGCGCCGACTGCTGCTGTTACGTTTTGCCATGCCTGAAACAACCACCAGAAACCAGCGCTCATTATACGCTGTATGAAAGGCTATTTTTTGATTTCAGAATCCAGGAGTCTGTCGGACTTAGGCTGATTCTACTGCGGCGATGGGAAATCGGTGCATTTTCCCTATCTTTTTATTCGGCGCATCCCTGCGCCTCACCCCTACGGGGCCGGCGTGAAACTTTACTCCTGGCAAAGTTTTCGTTGCGTAGACCCACTATGCGCCTCAAAAGATCGAAAAACTGCCCTCGATTTCCCACTCGCCTCGTTACGAACCCCTAAGTCCGACAGACTCCTAGCCTGATATTTTTCTGTAAGTACGGTCACTTTATGGTGAAATCTGTCCATGCTGAAACATCGCCGCCCTGACCTTCGCAAACCCTATAGCGGGCATGAACTAAAGGTGCGCTTACGCCATGCGGTTATACTCGCGGGTATCGCCATGCTGTGCTTGTGGCCGTTGTTGTATTTCAATCTGGATTATCTGAACCAGCATATCTTCAAACAACCAGCCGATGCTGAACAAATCACCATTCTGGTTTTCAACCAGTTGCTGCTGGCTTTTTTGCTGGCTTTGCTATGTTCTCTGACCGGTTTTCTGTATGCCGAGCGTCTGGGGCTGCCGGGGATAGGGCGCACCCGCAGCGCAATCTGGTGGCTGCTGAGCGGATTAGTGGCCGGCAGCCTGTTCACACCACTAACCTATTGGGCTTATGAGCAAACCCTGCTTACCCGGGCAATGGGCCTGTATCCGACACACTGGCCACAGGCGCTACTCTCCATGCTGGGCGAATCCATCATGCAGGAAGTCACTTTGCGCTTTGGTTTGCTCACTATGGGCATCTATTTTCTGGCGCGTTTGGGCTACCGCCACCCCTGGCCCGTTATTGCCCTGATTTCAGCTTTCAGTGCCTACGCTTTTTTCGGCTTTCTGGAGCGTTATCACTTGCTGGCCGTTTTCACCTTGCAGGAATGGAGCATTGCCTTAGTAATCGGCATGCTACTGCAATGGCTGTTATGTGAAGTCTATCTGCGCTGGGGATTACTCGCCAGCATCAGCCTGCACAGTGGCCTGCTGGTGAAATATCTGCTGTACAGCATGATATGGGCGTCATAATCCTTTAGAATATGCGCTCGTAATCAAAATACCGATACCATTATGCTAAGCCAATCACAAAAACGCCATTTACGCTCCCTGCTGCATTCTCTGAAACCCGTGGTTATGCTCGGGCAGAAAGGTTTGAGTGAAAACGTATTCAGTGAAATTGAAAAGGCCTTGTCTTTTCATGAGCTGATCAAGATCAAGATCGTGGCCGAGCGCGATGAACGCGCGCAGATGATTGAAGCCATTGTTGAACATACCGGCGCACAGCTGGTGCAACAAATTGGCCACATGGCCGGACTGTTTCGGCGCAACCCGAAAAAACCCAAAATTGTTTTGCCTTCGCAATAATCAGGCGGGCTTGCCGATCGGACTGCTCAGAGGTATTTAACTTCCAGAATTTCCAGCTCGCGCTCGCCACCCGGTGTTTTCAGAAACACTTCATCTTCTTCCGATTTACCAATCAGGGCACGCGCTATCGGTGAGTTGTAGGAAATCTTACCCTGCTTGGTATCGGCCTCGTCATCGCCCACAATCTGATAGGTCAGTTCTTCTTCGGTATCTATGTCCATCACCACGACGGTAACACCAAACACAACCCGCCCGTCCTGATTCAATTTACTCACATCAATAATGTGAGCATGAGATAACTTGCCTTCCAGGTCTTTGATGCGGCCTTCGATAAAGCCCTGCTGTTCACGGGCTGCGTGATATTCGGCATTTTCTTTCAGGTCACCGTGTTCACGAGCGGTCGCAATAGCCTGAATGACCCTGGGTCGGTCAACCGATTTCAGTTGGCTTAATTCTGCGCGCAAGGCTTCTGCGCCTTGTTCGGTTAGAGGTACTTTATCCATAATAAAACCTGATTATCCCAATGCTCTGTGGCGTTAAAATATTATCCTGAATGAGTAAGTCCAGTGTAGCGCCTGATTTTCAGGGCACCTCTATTAATCCTGGGCATTACAGATTGAGAATCAAAATGCTTGTCCATGAATGAATAGAGCTGCCCTTCAGGCATGCAGTTCCTGCAGGGAACGCACCGTTTCACTTTCCAGTTGCTGAAGCGCCATACAAATGGCTTCACCACCGGAAATAGTCGTTGTATAGCTGACCTTGTGCTGCAAGGCCGCGTGACGAATTTCAGCCGAATCCCGAATGGCCTGCTCACCTTCGGTGGTATTGATAATCAGGCTGAACTCATCGTTCTTGATCATATCCAGTATGTGTGGCCGCCCTTCATGCACCTTATTAACACCGGTACATTGCACGCCAGCCTGCTGCACCGTGCCGGCCGTGCCGTGGGTGGCGTAAAGCTCAAAGCCGAGACTGCCGAGATTTTCCGCAATCTTTGTGATGCGTTGTTTGTCGGCATCCCGCACGCTGAGTAAAACCTTGCCACAACGCGGTAAACCCTGGCCGGCTCCATCCACCGCTTTGGCAAAGGCTTCTCCAAATGTTTTCCCCACACCCATGACTTCGCCGGTTGATTTCATCTCCGGCCCCAGCAAGGTATCCACACCGGGAAATTTCACAAACGGGAATACCGCTTCTTTAACAAAGTAAAACTCGGGAATAACTTCTTCTACACAACCCTGTTGTTGCAGGCTTTTACCCGCCATGCAGCGTGCCGCTACCTTGGCCAGTTGTACACCGGTTGCTTTGGAGATGAAAGGCACGGTACGCGAAGCACGCGGATTGACTTCCAGCAGATAAATATCATCACCTTTAATGGCAAACTGGGTGTTCATCAAACCGATAACATTCAGCCCTTTTGCCAGGGCGCGCATCTGTTCACGCATACGGTTCTGAATATCTGCCGATAAGGTGTAGGCCGGCAGGGAACAGGCCGAATCACCGGAATGTACGCCTGCCTGTTCGATATGTTCCAGAATACCGCCAATCAGTACATCTTCGCCATCGCAAATGGCATCCACGTCCACTTCAATGGCGTCATCCAGAAAACGATCCAGCAGCACCGGTGAATCATTGGAGACACTGACCGCTTCACGCATATAGCGTTGCAGGTTTTCTTCGTTGTAAACAATTTCCATGGCACGCCCGCCCAGCACATAGGATGGGCGCACCACCAGCGGATAACCGATTTCTTCGGCCAGCTGTACCGCCTGTTCCGGGTCAGTGGCGGTGCGGTTGGGGGGTTGCAGCAAGCCCAGTTTTTCCACCAGTGCCTGAAAGCGCTCCCGGTCTTCGGCCAGATCAATGGAATCCGGGCTGGTGCCGATAATGGGCGCACCGGCTTTTTCCAGGCCTTCAGCCAGTTTCAGCGGGGTTTGACCGCCGTATTGAACAATAATGCCTTTAGGCTGCTCTACCTCGATAATTTCCAGCACGTCTTCCAGCGTCAGGGGCTCGAAATAAAGACGATCAGAAGTGTCATAATCGGTGGATACGGTTTCCGGGTTGCAGTTGACCATGATGGTTTCGTAACCGTCATCACGCATGGCAAAAGCCGCGTGTACGCAGCAATAATCAAATTCAATGCCTTGGCCGATACGGTTTGGACCGCCCCCCAGCACCATGATTTTTTCGCGTGAACCGGGATTGGCTTCACATTCTTCCTCATAGGTGGAATACATATAAGCCGTATTGGAAGAGAATTCAGCCGCACACGAATCCACCCGTTTGAATACCGGACGAATATGGAACTGATAACGCTTTTCACGAATCTCGGATTCTTCCACTCCCACCAGTTTGGCGATGCGCTGATCCGCAAAGCCTTTACGCTTGAGAAAACGCAAACGCGTCGCATCCAAAGCGGCCAGGCCCTGCTCTGCCATTTGTGCTTCAATCTGGATAAGTTCCTCTATCTGCAGCAGAAACCAGGGGTCGATAGCGGTCAGATTATGCACTTCCTGCAGCGACAGGCCGAAACGAAAGGCATCGCCCAGATACCAGATACGTTCACCATGTGCCTGCTGCAGTTCCTGCTTGAGGCGATCCATACTGGCAGGCGCTTGCGCATCCAGCATTTCATCAAAGCCGTGCATGCCGGTTTCCAGGCCGCGCAAGGCTTTCTGCAGGGATTCCTGAAAAGTACGGCCTATGGCCATCACTTCACCCACAGATTTCATCTGCGTGGTCAAAGAGCTGTCGGCCTGCGGGAATTTTTCAAAAGCAAAACGCGGTATTTTGGTAACCACATAATCAATGGTCGGCTCAAAAGAGGCCGGTGTTGCACCGCCGGTAATTTCATTCGACAGTTCATCCAGGGTATAACCCACGGCCAGTTTGGCGGCTACCTTGGCAATCGGAAAACCGGTCGCTTTGGAAGCCAGCGCCGATGAACGTGAAACCCGCGGGTTCATCTCAATGATGATCATGCGGCCATTTTCAGGATTGATGGCAAACTGCACGTTGCTGCCGCCGGTATCCACGCCGATCTCGCGCAATACCTGCAATGAAGCATTGCGCATAATCTGAAATTCTTTATCGGTCAGGGTCTGGGCCGGCGCTACCGTAATAGAATCACCGGTATGTATGCCCATCGGGTCAAAGTTTTCAATGGAGCAGATAATGATGCAGTTATCTTTGCAATCACGCACCACTTCCATTTCATATTCTTTCCAGCCGAGTATGGATTCTTCAATAAGCAGTTCAGTGGTGGGAGAAAGATCCAGACCACGCTCACAGATCTCGACAAATTCTTCACTGTTATAAGCAATGCCGCCACCGCTGCCACCCATGGTAAAGGATGGGCGAATAATCAGCGGAAAGCCGATTTCTTCCTTGACCTGCATGGCTTCGGCCATGCTGTGGGCAATGCCGGAAGTGGGCATATCCAGGCCGATTTTGCGCATGGCCTGGCGAAAAAGATCACGATCCTCGGCTTTATCAATGGCCGCAGGAACCGCGCCAATCATTTCAACATTGTGCGCCTGCAACACGCCTTCACGGTTCAGGTCCAGAGCACAATTCAGCGCTACCTGACCACCCATGGTCGGCAGCAGGGCATCCGGTTTCTCTTTTTCAATAATACGTGCAATCGTCTGCCAGTTGATCGGCTCTATATAGATAGCATCGGCCATTTCCGGGTCGGTCATGATGGTGGCCGGATTGGAATTCACCAGAATGACGCGAAAGCCTTCTTCACGCAAAGCTTTACAGGCCTGCGCGCCGGAATAGTCGAATTCACAGGCCTGACCAATCACGATCGGCCCGGCGCCAATGATCAGAATACTTTTTAAATCATCTCTTTTTGGCATCGACTTAACCTTTGGCCCGCATCAACTCAATAAAATAATCGAATACTGGCGCTACATCGTGCGGCCCCGGGCTGGCTTCCGGATGGCCCTGAAAGCTGTAGGCGGGCACATCGGTACGGCGAATACCCTGAATGGAATCATCAAACAATGAGCGATGTGTCACTTGCAAATGGGCGGGCAGATCTTCGGAAACCGCAAAACCGTGATTCTGGCTGCTGATCATAACCTGACTGGTTTGCAAATCCTTGACCGGATGATTGGCACCATGATGACCAAATTTCATTTTTTCGGTTCGTGCGCCGCTGGCCAGAGCCAGCAATTGATGCCCCAGACAAATACCGAAAACCGGTATCTGTTGCTCGCAAATCTGCTGAATGGCCTTAATCGCATAGTCACAAGGCTGCGGATCGCCCGGGCCATTGGATAAAAACACCCCGTCGGGAGACAAAGACAGCACTTCCTGCGCCGGAGTATTGGCTGGCACTACGGTCAAACGGCAGCCACGATCAGCCAGCATACGCAGAATATTACGTTTCACACCAAAATCGTAAGCCACTACATGAAAGGCGGCCTGCTGTTCATCCAGTTCCTGATAGCCTTCTTCAAGCGACCAGCCTGACTGCTTCCAGCTATAGCGCTTGCGGGTAGTCACTTCCTGTGCCAGATCCATACCCTGCAAACCGGCAAAAGCCTGTGCCGCCATCAATGCTTTGGCTTCGTCCGGCTCATGCATGGCCATAATACAACCACTCTGAGCACCTTTTTCACGCAATAAACGTGTCAGGCGGCGAGTATCAATATCGGCTATAGCAACGATCTGATTATTCCGCAGATAGTCACCCAGAGACTGACTGTTACGCCAGTTGCTGGCCAGTAGCGGTAAATCACGAATCACCAGGCCGGCCGCATGAATAGCTGAAGATTCGCAATCTTCAGCATTGCTGCCGGTATTCCCAATGTGCGGATAAGTAAGGGTTACAATCTGACGCCGGTAGGAAGGGTCGGTCAGAATTTCCTGATAGCCGGTCATAGCGGTATTGAAAACCACCTCACCGACCGTGGATCCCTTGCTGCCAATGGAGATACCACGAAAGACCGAGCCATCTTCAAGCACAAGAATTGCCGATTCAGTCACCATATCCCTCGCAAGCGGTTTGACATACAAAACGGGACAAGCTGGCGCCGGCCCCGTTGGTTGTGGATGGTGTTTTTACAGGGCGGCAACCTGAGCTGCCGGGATGTTGCAAAAACGCCATTTGCTGGGGAAGGTATTCTAGTGCAGCACCTCTGCTCTGTCTATCCTGTTTACCGATTTCATGACATCGGACAAACCTTTACTCATGTACTGGCACGGCTGCTGCGCTATAGACCAGGGTTTGCGGATGAAAACCATACCAGGCAAACCAGAAAGCATTAATGACCGGCATGATTTCTCCGTTTTTGTCAGACACAGTTGCGCGCAGGGCCTCGCTATCGTAATCAATGGTAAGAATACGGCCGGAAAAATGATCCATCAGCCGGCCTTTTCCGGCAGGCAATTCAGCAAACGGATAGGCTTTATAATGGCCGTCAATCTCAACCCCGATGACACGCTCTTTGGGATGATAGCGAGTACTGCTGGCAGTCACCGGGAAATAGCGCTTTTTACGTAAGCGCCAATAAATCAGCACCTATTATTTCACCTGTACATCGGTAACACTTTCTCCTGAGTATTTCACAGGAGATGATCATGGATAA
>JAHXHF010000104.1 GCA_025656895.1 gamma proteobacterium symbiont of Bathyaustriella thionipta | reverse complement strand
TGATGGCGAACGCTATCGGCAAATCCTGCAAGCCTGGCAGGTTGAACTACAATACGGACGCACCATCGAGGTCTATCAGGGTAGCCGGAAGCCGCAATCGGCCGGGCAGGCCCGCACGGTCAATTTTTTCCGTCTGGGGCGCATCGGTCTGTATTACCTGACTCTGGATGAGAGTGAATCAGCCGTCTGGAATAGCGCAAACCGTCAGTGGCAAAAGCTGGATGACGAGCAACGCGGCCAACTGAGCCGTGCCATGCGCATGGCACGGCAGGAGCTTGTGCCGGGCTTTATCCATCTGCCACTGGCAGCGGCACAGGCTGGTAGCAATGAGGCGGCGCAATGAAAGCCTTTTTTGCTCAATTAATAGTAGTCAGCAGTCTGCTTGTTGGCTCTAGCGGCATGGCCGCTGAACTGGATAATTTACTACAGCGGGTGCGCGCCGAAGGCCAGGCGATGTCCCGGCTTGAACAGCAACGTGAAAAACGCTTTCTGGCGGACAAGCAGCAGCAGGCACAAAAACTGGCCGATGCTGAAAAAACCCTGCAGAAACTGCAAGCCGACAACCGGCTACTGCATACTGAACAGCAACAGAATCAGCAGGAGCTACAGGCTTTGCAACAGGATATTGATGAGCAAAGCCAGGATTTGCAGGCCCTTTTTCAAGCCGCCCGACAGGCGGCCAGCGAACTGGACAGCATCCTGCATACATCGCTGGTTTCGGCACAGTTCCCGCAGCGTGAACAGGACTTGCAGGCATTACTGGATGACAGCCAGCCCGCCACATTATCCGATTTGCAGCATCTCTGGTATCTGCTGCTGCAGGAAACCATTGAAAGCGGCAAAATCAGCCGTTTCAGCAGCCCCGTCATCATGCCGGACGGGCATCAGCAGACAGTGCCACTGATACGCCTGGGCAGTTTCAGCATCACCCACAACGGAAATTTTTTACGCTTTGACAGACAGCATCTTTACCAGCCATCGCGCCAGCCCGATGCCTCTGTAGTACAGATTGCCCGCTCATTCGGCGAGCAGCAGCAGGGCATGGCCGAGGCGGTCATTGACCCCGGGCGCGGTGCGGCGCTGGAGATACTCAGCCATACTCCCACCCTGTTACAGCGTATCCGCCAGGGCGGTATCATCGGCTATATTATTCTGCTGCTGGGCAGTATCGGTCTGCTCACCGGACTGTGGCGACTGCTGGACACCACGCTCATTGCCCGTCGTATGCGCCGGCAATTACGCAATCCTTCGCAGCCCCGAAATGACAATCCACTGGGACGCGTACTTCTGGCCGGTCAGCATCTCAGGGAGCAGGATCCCGAGCACCTGGAACTGCATCTGCAGGAAGCCGCTCTGCGCGAGATTCCACGTCTGACCCTGGCGCAGGGTTTTCTCAAGTTGCTGGCGGCGGTAGCACCCTTACTGGGATTACTCGGCACCGTTACCGGCATGATACTGACCTTTCAGGCCATCACGCTGGCCGGTGGCGCCAATTCATCGCTGATGGCGCATGGTATCGGTCAGGCACTGGTAACAACCGTTCTGGGTCTGAGCAGCGCCATCCCCATCCTGTTTTTGCATAATCTGCTGGTGGCGCGCAGCCGTAGCCTGATTCAGATTCTGGATCAGGAAACCGCCGGGCTGATCGCGCAAGGCGGCGCAAGCTGATATGTTCCATACTGCATTATTGCAACTGAGCAGCTTTTTTGAGCGCGGCGGGCCGCTTATGTGGCTGCTGGCTCTGTTGTCTTTACTGATCTGGAGCGGCTTGCTGGAACAGTTATTTTTTCTGCGTGAGATTACCCCCAAACTCTCTGGCGAAGCCCGCAATCTGGCGCAGCAGCCCGCCGGGCTGCAGCTTGAAGCATTACGCCGCAGGCTGCTCAGTCGCGCGCGTAACCGACTGCAACGGCTGCTACCGGTGCTGCGTACATTGGTTCTGTTATGCCCGCTGCTCGGTCTGACCGGAACCGTGCTGGGGATGATTGAGGTGTTCGACAGCATTGCCATATTGGGTACTGCCGAGCCGCGCGCCATGTCCAGTGGTATATCGGCTGCGGTACTCAGCACCATGGCCGGACTCATGGTGGCCCTGCCCGGTCTGTATCTTGTGAATCTGGTCGAACACCGTATCCAGCGCATCCTGCATCGTCTGCGACTGGAATCAACACCCGTGACGGAGGCCGCATGAGACGTTACCAGCCCCTGCAGCCCTATGATGAGGATAGTGAGCCGGCTGAAATCAATCTGGCGCCCATGCTCGATATTCTTTTTATCCTGCTGATTTTTTTCCTGGTCACGACTTCTTTTGTACGGGAATCCGGTATTCAGGTAGAACGCCCGGCAGCCAGCAGCGCGCAAGCCGCCGAAGCCAGCAGCATTATGCTGGCGATTGCGGCGGATGGAGAAATCTGGCTGGATGGCGACAGCGTTGACCTGCGCCGCCTGAAGCAACCATTATCCCGCCTGCATGCGCTCACACCGGAGGCTCCGGTTGTTATTCAGGCCGACCGTAAAGCGGATGTCGGCCTGCTGGTACGGGTGATGGATCAGGTAAGGCTGGCCGGTATTCAGGATATCGCCATTGCCGCCGAGACACCCTGACGCCATGTTCCCTGTGCGTCTGCCTGCGGCACTGACACTGGCCTCTGTCACCACCCTGGCCACCTTCTGGCTGATGCACAGCATGACGCATACTTCATCCACTATGCAGCCGTCCCGGTCATTGACCGCTATTCAGTTCATACGGCTGCCAGCGGCAGAAGCGCCTGCTCCCCCGCCCGACCGACAGCCGCAAACGTTACCGCCGGCCGAACCATTGCCCGAACTTGAACCGTTCTCTGCCGAACCCGCCCCCCTCAGTATCTCCAACATGCCATTGCAGGGGCTGGCCATCCCGGCTGTGGCCAGCCGCCTTGATGTCATCGGACAGCCCTATCTGGGAGCCGAACCCGCGCCGCTGCCCGCTCAACAGGGCCTGCGCATACTCAAACGATTCCCGCCAGTTTACCCGGCGCGCGCGCTGATACGCAAAACCGAAGGCTGGGTAAAACTGCAATTACTGATTGATAGCGCTGGTGATGTGGCCGATGCGCAGGTGCTGGAAGCTCAGCCGGCGGGTGTTTTTGATGCCGCCGCACTCAAGGCGGTTCGCCGCTGGCGCTTTCAGCCGCCTTCCAATGACTCATCGGCGGTACGGGTAACGCAAAAAATCGAGTTTTCACTGGCTCCCTGAATGTTGTTGAAGCAGCTTTTATTCAGTATCTTTTACCTGCTGCTGTTTTTATCCGGCAGCCCCGCACTGGCCGCCCATTCTTTATCACGCCCGTTGTATTCAAGCCTGCAAAAGGTTCAGGATAAACTTGCCGCCGGACAGGCCGATGAGGCGCTGCGTTTATTGCAAGGCAGTGACAGCCAGGCGCACACTGACTATGCACACGCCATCGTGGAGCAGACCTATGCCTATATCTGGCTGCAACTGGACAAACCGGAAGCGGCCGCCAGCGCCTTCAGCCAGGCTCTAGAACGGAATGTTCTGCCGCCCGGGACTCAGCTCAACATGCGCTACAATCTGGCCGCCGTACTCAGTCGTCTGGGACGTACGCGTGAGGCCATCGAACAGTTGGAAAGCAGCCTGCACAGCCGCCAGCAACTGCCTTCGGGTTTTAAACGATTGCTGGCGCGTCTGTATATCGAGACTAAAAAATATCGGCAGGCCGCCGACTTGCTGCAGCCGGCAAGCTCGTCCGGTGCGGATGAAAATCATCTGTTGCTGCTACTGCTGGCTTATGATGGTCTGCACAAGCCCGGTAAAAGCATCCGCGTCCTCAAGCAACTGTTGCGCCTGAATCCCCGGCATGCGCTCTATTGGCAACAACTGGCCGCCCGCTATCAGCAGATGGGCAAGCCCAAACACGCGTTGGCGGTACTGGAATCCAGCTGGCTGCAGGGGCTGATGACAAAGCCTTCCCACATACGCTATCTGGCGCAACTGTATATGCAACAGGGGCTGGCCTACAAAGCCGGACGTTTGCTGGACAGCGAGATAAAACGCGGCCATCTGCAGACAACGGCGGCCAACAAAAAGCTGCTCATCAGCGCCTGGCAGCTGGCGCGCGAAGACAGCAAAGCCATTCGCCTGCTTGAACAGACGCTTGGTGGCGATGGAAACCCACAGGCCGGCCTGCAACTGGCACAGCTATACATGGCCAGCGAAAGCTGGAGTGATGCGGCCAGAGTGCTGCAGCAATCCCTGCTTTCAGCCAGTGATACACAAAAATATGCATTACTATTGATGCTGGGGCAGGTTCAGTATCAGCAGCAGCATGTGACACAATCACGGCATACTTTTGAACAGGCCAGTGCTGCTGCGGCCACGCGGGCGCAGGCTCAGCAATGGCTGCACTATCTTGATTATCTGCAAAACCGTGGTGACAAAAAGGCGTCTCATGAAGAGTAAACCTAGCTACCGTTTTCACGGAGTTTGTGTATGACCGTCCTGCGCAACCTTTATGATCTGCTGATCATGCGCAGTATTGCCATACTGGCGCAAATTCTGATTATTTTTGTAATCCATACGCAGCTTGGCCTTGAGCTTCCCCTGGCCGCACTCAGCGGCATCATCAGCCTGCAGACTGTTTTCAACCTGCTGAGCTGGTGGCAGGTAAAAAAGGCTCGCCACGTCAGCGATTTTGCTTTTTTCCTGCAGCTGCTGAGTGATGTTGCCGCCCTCACCGCTCTGCTCTATTTTACCGGTGGCGCGACCAATCCCTTTACCTGGATTTATCTGCTGCCGCTGATGATTGTCACCATCAATCTGCCGCGACTTTATGCCTGGAGCATGGCATTGATCGCGATTGCCGCCTATTCATTACTTATGATCTGGTATGTGCCGCTGGCCGGAACCCACATGCAGCATGACAGCGGCTTTGGTCAGCACATTATCGGTATGTGGGGCGGCTTTGTTTTCAGTGCCTTGCTTATGGTGCATTTTGTCTCACTCATGGCACACAATTTGCGTGAACGTGATCAGGCACTGGCGCAGGCGCGTGAAAAAGCATTGCGTGATGAACGCCTGATTGCGCTGGCAACACTGGCAGCCGGCGCGGCGCATGAACTGGGCACGCCCCTGGGCACTCTGTCGGTTCTGAGTAAAGAGTTACTGAATGACTATCCGGCCGCAAAAGATGCAGACTTACATGCCCAGCTGCAAATTCTGCACAGCCAGACAGACCGCTGCAAGCAGGTTCTGTCTCTCATTTCGGCCTCGTCCGGTGCTAATCAGGCCATGGCCGGCCGCCGTATGAGCGTAGCGGCCTTTCTGGATAACATCCTGTCGCAATGGCAGTCGCGCCGCCCCGCCATCCGGCTGCAAACCGATTATCCGCAAAAGGCCACACCGGAGCAAATTCTGGCCGATGAAACCTTGCGTCAGGCTTTATTCAGTGTGCTTGATAATGCAGCCGATGCATCACCACAGGATGTTTGCCTGCAGGCGCATTGGGATGAACAGCAATTACACATACAGGTTCTAGACCGCGGCAGCGGATTACACACAGCCCTGTCTGCCGGCATCGATCAGCCCCTGACTTCCAGCAAGGAACACGGCCTGGGACTGGGGCTGTTTCTTGCGCACGCCGCTGTACAACGCCTCGGCGGACAAGTACTTTTGTCTGATCGTGAAGACGGTGGACTCTGCTGTGAAATCAACCTGCCGCTTTTCGCGCATAAGCCACAATGAAGCAGCCGGACAAACAATCGCCGCAGACCCGCAAACTGCTACTGGTGGATGATGACGAAATTTTCTGCCTGGTTTTGCAAAAAGCATTACAGAAACGCGGTTTTGAAGTACACAGCGCGCTGAGCCTGCAACAGGCCAAACAGATCGCCCGCCGCATCCTGCCCGATTATGCCATTGTTGATCTGCGTATCGCGCAGGAATCCGGGCTGCTAATGGTGGAATATCTCAGACACTTGCATGCGGACATGTACATTCTGATGTTAACCGGCTACGCCAGCATTGCTACCGCGGTTGAAGCCATTAAACTGGGAGCCACGCATTATCTGACCAAGCCGGCCGACGCCGATCAAATCATGGCCGCCTTTGCGCGTACGCAGGGAGATGCTGCTACACAGAGTGCAGCAAGCCCGCCTTCTGCCAAACGTCTGGAATGGGAGCATCTGCAACGGGTATTAATGGAAAATAACGGCAATATATCGGCCACTGCAAGAGCGCTGGGAATGCACCGGCGTACGCTACAGCGCAAGCTGGGCAAAAGACCGGTAAAAGAATAGATCGGCAATAGCTACCCGGCCAGGTGCTTGCATCTGTCCGCTCAGCCGTTTGCCGGTTATTTTACCAGTCGCCGAATCGTTACGGCCCGCACGTCTATACCTGTGTGGAAAAACGGTAACCGGCACCGCGCGAGGTTTGTAACAGATCCCGCAGGCCGAAAGGTTGCAGTATTTTTCGCAGCCGCAGTATGTGTACATCGACCGTGCGTTCTTCCACATAGACCGATTCACCCCACACCTGATCCAGCAGTTGCGCGCGACTGTATACCCGCTCGGCATGGGTGGCCATAAACTGCAGTAATTCATATTCCATGGGAGCCAGCTTAAGTGTCTGGCCGTCAACCTGAACACGCCGGGCAGCCAGATTCAGGCTCAGCCCCCCCACTTTGAGCAGCGACGATTCGTTCAGCGAACAGCTGCGACGCAATACGACCTTGATGCGTGCCAGCAGTTCCAATACGGAAAAAGGCTTGCTGATGTAATCTTCACAGCCCGATTCCAGCCCTGCCACTTTATCCGTTTCGGCATCCCGCGCAGTCAGCATGATCACAGGGGGCGCCTTGTCACCCTGTTCCCGCTTGAGCGCGCGCACGAATTCAATACCGGGCTGCCCCGGCAGCATCCAGTCCAGTAAAATGAGATCGGGTGGATTGTTCATTATCATCTGCCGCGCACGGTGCGCGTCAGCGGCCAGATCTACCGCGTAATTCTGGCTGCCGAGGGCGGCGGCCAGCATGTCACGAATCGCGCTGTCATCCTCTACCACAAGAATTTGCGCGATCGTCATAGCAGATTCAGCCGTAACGACCTTCGATGTAATCAGCCGTTTGTTGCTGTTTCGGGGTAACAAACATCTGCTCGGTCGAGGTGTGTTCAACCACTTTGCCCATGAGCATGAAAATACATTCTTCACTGGCACGGCGTGCCTGTGCCATATTGTGGGTGACGATAAGAATGGAATAGTCACCACGCAATTCCCAGATAAGTTCTTCCACCGCTTCGGTGCCTTTAGGGTCGAGCGCGGAACAGGGCTCATCCATCAATAATAAAGCCGGTTTAACCGGTATCAGCCGGGCGATGCACAGCTTTTGCTGCTCTTCCAGCGACAGGCTGGTGCCTTTATGATTGAGCCTGTCCTTAACCTTGTCCCACAGCAGGACCTGGCGCAGAGCTGCTTCCATGATGTCATCCTGCTCGCTACGGCTGGTTTTCTGATCACGGTTATGCAAATTATGCCCGAACAGCACATTGTCACGAATCGATATGGGCAATGGATTAGGGCGCTGGAACACCATGCCAATCTGTTTACGTACCTGCACCAGTTCCACTTCCGGCGCGTATACATTCTGCTTCATCACATCAATGGAGCCTTCAATACGCACATAGCCCAGACGCTCATTGATACGGTTGACACTGCGCAGGAAGGTACTCTTGCCGCAGCCCGATGGCCCGATCAATGAGGTAATAATACCTTTGCGAATATTCAGATTAATGTCATACAGCGCCTGGAAATCACCGTACCACAGGTTCAGCTTGCGGGTTTGAATAACCGGTTCATCATGGGCAGTTGCCGCATTTTGTATATGATTCATATTGCCAGCCGGTTCAACCGAACCGTCCCTCTATATAATCCTGCGTTTTCTGCTCTTTTACCTGCCCGCTGAACAGCGCTTGCGTAGTACCGATTTCGACACAACGCCCGTCCAGAAAAAAAGCGGTACGATCCGCCAGGCGATTAGCCTGCTGCACCAGATTGGTGACCAGTATAATGGTCATCTCGGATTTGAGTTCTTTCAGTACATCCTCAATGCGCATGGTGGTGACCGGATCAACGGCAATGGAGAATTCATCCAGCATCAGGACTTCCGGCTCCTGGGATAATGCCCGGGCGATGGTCAGACGCTGCTGCTGACCACCGGAAAGCAGACTGCCGAGTGATTGCAAACGGTCTTTAACCTCGTCCCAAAGCGCCGCACGGGTTAAACAGCGTTGCACAATTTCATCCAGCTGGGCGCGTTTGCGAATACCGGAAAGACGCGGCGCCAGCGCCACATTGTCATACACCGTCATGGGCAGCCCCACCGGCAGTGGAAATACCACACCGATGCGCTTGCGCAGCGCATACACATTGCGCAATTTATTGACCGAGCGTCCATTAAACTGAACATCACCCAGCACATGCATGTGATTGTCAAACATGTCCATGCGATTCAGCGCCTTCAAAAAGGAGGTTTTACCCGCATTGGCCGGGCCGATAATACCGAATATCTCATTTTCATGGATAGACAGATTAACCCCTTCCAGAGCCGGCTTGCCGGCGTAGTCAATGGCCAGATTACGTACCGAAAGCTTCACTGCTGACGCACTGCCGGAAGCAGCCGATGTTGCAAGTGGCTCGCTGTTATTGCCTACCACTTTTTCTTACCTCGCAGATACATACGAAACGCAATAGAAATACTGTTCATCAAAAGCACCATGCTGATCAATACCAGTGCCACACCATAGGGCAGCGCTTCAGGAACATTCGGAACCTGGGTGGATACTACAAACAGATGTAACGACAAGGCCATGGTCTGATCAAAAACACTTTCCGGCAGAAAGGGCAGAAAAAAGGCCGCACCGGTAAACATAATAGGAGCGGTCTCACCGGTTGTGCGTGAAACTTCCAGAATAACACCGGTAAGAATACCGCTGATCGCATTGGGCAGCACCACTTTCATGATGGTTTGCCAACGCGTTGCACCCATATTCCAGCAGGCTTCACGAAAGGCCTGTGGTACCGCCTGCAAGGATTCCCGACTGGCCACAATAACAACCGGCAGGGTCATAATGGCCAGGGTCAGGCTGGCCGCCAATATACTGGTACCAAAGCCAAAAAAGAGCACAAAAGCCCCCACCCCAAACAGAGCATGCACAATAGACGGTACGCCCGCAAGGTTGATAATGGCCAGATTGATGATACGCGTCATCCAGTTATCCGGTGCAAATTCACTCAGATAAATGGCGGCGGCTATACCCAGTGGCACCGACACCATCAAGGCCACTGCCACCAGCCAGATGGTTCCCAGCAGTGCCGGGAAAATACCACCGGCAGTCATACCATCGGTAGGATCAGAGAATAAAAAATCCCATGAAATCATCGAGCCGCCCTTGACAATCAAGGTAGCCAGAATAGCCAGCACCGGCAGAATCAGCAGAGCTGTCATTAACATGAACAGCGTACGCACCAGCGATTGCACATGGCGGTCGTGAATATTGAGTTTAGTTTGTGCGAACATCATTCAGCGCTCCTTGAAAGCCGTTGTCAGGCACTAGCCTTTGCGCACGCCACGAACAATCAAATCCGCGCTCAAATTGATAATAAAAGTGATCGCAAACAGAAAAATACCGATGGTAAACAAGGCATTGTAGTGGTCGGAACCCACTGCGGTTTCTCCCAGTTCAGCCGCAATGGTGGCGGTTAGTGCCCGCACTGAGTCAAATATACTGGTGGGCAGATTGATGGAGTGGCCGGTCGCCATCAATACCGCCATGGTTTCACCAAAGGCACGTCCTATGCCCAGCAACACCGCCCCCAGCAAGCCATTTTTGGCGGCCGGCAGCACGGTTTTATAAATCACCTGCCAACGGGTAGCGCCCATGGCTTCAGCCGCTTCACGGTAGCGATCCGGTACGGCTTTAAGCGCATCTTCCGCAATCGACACCATAATAGGAGCCGCCATCAGACCCAGAATAATACCGGCATTCAGTACGTTCAGCCCGACCGAGACATCAAACAGTTTGATAATCAAAGGGTTCATGATCGACAGGCCGATAAAGCCCCATACAACAGAAGGAATGGCTGCCAGCAGCTCTACCAGAATTTTGAGAAATTCACGTGTTTTGCCGGTGGCAAATTCACCGATATAGATAGCTGCTCCCAGCGCGAACGGAATGGCCACCACCATGGCCAGACCGGTGACACTGGCGGTACCCGCTATGAGTGCCAGAATGCCATATTCAGGATCATCTTCATCCGCCGGATACCAATATTCGGAGGTAAAGAATTCCACCGGATCCATAGTATCGAATATAAAGGCAATGCCTTCTTTGGTAATAAAAATAAATATACCCAGGATGAATACAATGGCCGACAAACCGCCCAGAAAGACGATCACCTGCATCAACTTGTCCAGATACCAGTCAAAGTCGCGGCGGTCAAAATCGGCTTGTATGGATAGCTTGTTCATAAGATATTCAGCTTTGTTCTTCGCCGCGTAACAGCAACATCAGATTTTGAATATTAAGCGCCAGATCACGATAGATTTCTTCAAATCTCTGACGTGATTGCTCATCATCCTGTTCAGCCGGCAGGCCACCTATATCCCAGTCCAGCAGCGTGGTATGGAAGGGTAAATGGGACAGATAGGAGCGCGCATGGCCCTGCAAACTGATCACCACATGAAAATCCTGTATGTCATCAGAAATTGCATCCAGAGCTCGTGGTGACATGCCCAGCAAATCTATACCGTGTTGTTCCAGAAAACCTTCAAGATGGGGATGCAGTGCCGCTGCCGGCGCACGACCGGCACTGAAAAACTGGCCGCCGTAAGAATAGGATTTACGCGCAATGGCCTGTGCCATCTGTGAAAGACAGCTATTATCTTCATCCAGAAAAAGAACCCGGTAAATCTTTTTCGCTTTGGTTTCACCGCTTATGGCAAAGACCGTGTCTTCACACAAGTTCTTGGATTGATCCGCCACCCTCACCAGGTGGTGTACCACCACAAACAGGGCAAACAAATCGGTAATGTGATGCTCGTCCTGTTCCCTGACCAGCTCATCCATAACCGTCTGCATACTGAAACGCACCTGCTTTGCCAGCTTCATGGTTTGCTTGGCAGCCGCTTCATCATTTTGCTTGAAGGCTTCTATCGCCTGTTCCAGAACACGCACCGACTCATCGGTCAACGCCTGAATACCGTCGGCAATAGCCCCTTGTGGACGTTTTCCCAACTGCAGCAGTTCACGCGAAATGGTGACCGCATAATCACCGATACGTTCCAGTAAAATATTGATACGAATAATGGCGGAAACCAGGCGCAGATGTCCGGCACTGGGCAGGTGTACCGCAATAAAGGCATGACATTCCGCATCCAGGGCACGCATACTTCTATTGATGGGACCATCGGCCAGAATGACCGAACCGGCCAGTTTTTCATTGCCGCTCAACAAGGCGTGAACCGAATCCTTAACCGCATCAACCACACTGCTGGCCAATGCATCCACTCCGGCACGCAGATGTTTTAAATCACGTTCCAGACGCTCTTCATAGTGTGCCATGTTCGCATTGCCCTCCTGGCCTGTATGTTGTAAATGTAATGAGCCGGCTAGCCTACATGATGACGGCTTGTTAAGTCACTCGATTAATACGATCAAGCTGCTACTGACTTCCGTCAGCAGCAGCATTCGCTGCTTATCTCTGTATTGCAGGCTTATTTGCAGCTGACCGCTTTCATGGGCGCGTAGCCCTTCGCCAGAATAATACACTGACCGGCATCACTCAGAATCCAGTCAAGATACTGTTTGATAGCACCCTTGGCTTCACCATTGGTGTACATGAACAAAGGACGGGCAATCGGATAGCTGTGATCACTGGCAGTAGCCACGCTCGGGTTCACACAGTCACCCCCTTTATCACCCACAATACAGGCTGTCTTGACATGTTCAGTGGCATAGGCCAGACCGGAATAACCAATAGCACAAGGCGTTTTCTCTACCAGATCAACCACATCTTTGGAGCCGTGCATATCCAGGGTGCCACTGCGATATTTACCTTTTTTCCCTAATACCGCTTTTTTGAAATAAGCATAAGTACCGGAATTATTCTGTCGGCTGACCACAACGATCTCATCATTTTTACAGCCGGGAACCGTCAGACCAACATCCGACCATTTGCGTGCATGACCCTTGCGCGAAAAAATATCTCTGAGCTGCTCGAAAGACAGTGATTTGGCCGGATTATTTTTGTTCACATAAACTGCCAGCGCATCAAAACCGACCACATGCTGAAGTGGATGTTGACCGTGCTTTTCGGCCAGGGCAATTTCTTTTTTCTTCATCGCACGGCTGGCATTGGCAATGTCAACCGTGCCATTGATCAGTGCGGCAATACCGGTACCGGAACCACCACCGGAAACCGCTACAGCCACTTTTGGATCAACTTTCTGATAGGCTTCCGCCCAGGCCTGAGCCACATTGACCAGGGTATCAGAACCTTTATTCTGGATAACCGTACGCGCTTCGGCAACGCCGGCAAACAGGCTGACAGCACAAAGTGCAATGCTTACTGGTAACTTCATTTTCATGGGTTTTGCTCCCTGGTTGTATTACATTAATGGGTATCTGTTAACTGAAGTTTCACTGAAATCCAAATCAACCTGACAGTCAGCCATCAAGCCACCATACGCAAAAGCAGTGAAACAAAATCTTTTT
>JAHXHF010000024.1 GCA_025656895.1 gamma proteobacterium symbiont of Bathyaustriella thionipta | reverse complement strand
TATCATGGAAAGGCCATGTTGCCGGTGTGCAGCAATCAACGCATGCACTGGCAGGCTCGCGTTTATATGGAAACAGCCGAGGGGCTGCTGCTGGCTCCTTTTCAATTCTACACCACACACAAATGATGCCTGCTAAACTGGGCAATAGTGAAACAGGAGAACCAGGCCAGATGAACAAATCTTCAATGATCGAAAAAACAGGCGACCGTATGGTCGATTTTTTTCATTATCTGGCGCTGTTCGTTATCGGCGCTACCATTGTCTGGTCTGCCGCTTACGAATACATCCACATCATGGACAGCGGTGTTGCCAAACTGAAAGATATTCTGCTGCTGTTCATCTACCTTGAATTAGGCGCCATGATCGGCATCTATTTCAAAACCAGGCGCCTGCCGGTGCAGTATTTGATTTATATCGCCATCACCGCACTGTCCCGCCATCTGGTCATTGATGTACAAAAAGTCACCGATAATTTTCACCTGATGCTTCTGCTCTCCATCGTCATATCCATCCTTATACTCAGTGTGGCCGTGTTTATATTGACCTATACGGCCAGCAAATACGGTCGCCCTGAAGACAAGCTGAACAACTGATCTTTTATGCCCTTACCTCTGCTGCTGCAATCCCGGGTGAATTACGAAGCCAGCCTGCGGGATGGCCTGGCCGGTATGCTGCAACAACCCTCGGCCGGCGACCTGATTCTGATATTAGCCAATCTGCTGACCAGCAGTAAACCGCCGCAGCCCTTACTCAGCAAGGTACAAGCTGCCATAGCCGGTTACGATACAGCTTCACCTCAAGCCCGAAAACAGATTCCTCCCGATGACCTGAACGTGTTAACTGCGCTACAGCAAACATCAGGCAATCATTATGAAAGTGTCAGCTGGCGATCCGTACCCCCCTGGAAAATACAGTTTAACCCCCTGCGCGCCTTGCGGCCGCCACGCAATGCCACAGCCGGTCGCCAACCCCTGCGACAGGCATTTGACCCAAAACTCTTTCATTTCAATCTGCCTTTTCTGGACAGTGAAACCTGTTTCAAAGGATCGTTGTCCGCTGTTTCCTGCAAACTGCTGTATAACAAATTCCCCTTTGCCACCGGTCACACCTTACTGGTTCCAGAAGCCGCCCGTCAGCATCCGCAGTGGCTCAGTCAGGACTGGCATCAATGGGCCTGGTCATTACTGCAACAGATTAGCGGCATGCCTGTCGCACTGGCTTACAACAGCCTGGGGGCGGGGGCGTCTATCAATCACCTGCATTTTCATTGTGTGCTTGAAGATAGCTATCCGATAGAATCCGGCCACTGGGCACACAATGGCGGTACACAGCACTACCCGGCCGAGGTACTGCATTTCACAGACATTCAAAGCGCATGGGATTGTATTCGGCAGCAACAAGCCGGCAATCAACCATTCAATCTGTTTTATCGAAAACAGCAAATGTATCTGATACGACGAAAATATCTGAGCGACTGCCCGGCTCCCGCCGGTTTCAGCAGCCTGTCATGGTATGAGAGCTGTGGTCATTTCGTCTGTTTCGATCCAGATAATTTCCAGCAGATCAACGCCATGCTTCTGACAAATTATCTGTCTGACAGCCGCATTTGACCCAGAGCATTATTAAATAGTAAAATCCTCGGCGGAAAATCCGGGTTCGTTGGCCAAATAACGCTTACGGGCATTAACATTTAATACCTTCTTAAGAGGAAATTTCTAATGAAAAAACATATGATCGTAATTTGTGCCGCCGCGCTGCTGAGCGCCCCTTTCGCCGCCATCGCCGGAGATGCCGCTGCAGGTAAAGCCAAAGCAGCTGTCTGTGCAGCCTGTCATGGCGCCAACGGCGTAGGTACCCAGCCCATTTATCCAAATCTGGCGGGGCAAAAAGAAGCCTATATTGTCAAACAGATGAAAGCCTTTAAAGCCGGTGATCGCAAAGATCCTACCATGAGCGCAATGGCTGCACCTTTGACAGACACCGACATGGC
The DNA here is from genome assembly GCA_025656895.1 of gamma proteobacterium symbiont of Bathyaustriella thionipta. GTDB lineage: Bacteria > Pseudomonadota > Gammaproteobacteria > Chromatiales > Chromatiaceae > JAHXHF01. The sequence goes on along the minus strand of JAHXHF010000024.1, from coordinate 10,867 downwards.
CAATCTGGCAGCCCATTTCTCCAGCTTAAAGTGATCCAGATTAAGTAAACCGCCTGATAAGCCTCTTCCCCTGGAAGGGGCTTTTTTATTAAAATAGTATAATTCTCACTCACTCACGGACACGCTCATGAAAAAGTGGATCATTTCCTTAAGTATTGTACTGGCCGCTTCCAGCGGAACTTTACTGGCTGCGGCTGATATTGGCGCGGGCAAAGCAAAATCTGCCATGTGTGCCGCCTGCCACATGCCCGATGGCAACAGCGTCAATCCCATCTGGCCCAAACTGGCGCAACAACATGCCTCTTATCTGGCCAAACAATTACACGATTTCAAGAGTGGTGCGCGTAAAGACCCAACCATGGCTGGTATGGCCGCAGCACTGACCGATGCGGACATTGCCAATCTGACCGCCTATTATTCAACGCAGAAAAGTGCAGCAGGCAGCTCCGCAGCCGATCAGGTTGAACTGGGTAAAAAAATCTGGCGCGCCGGTCTGCCTGATACCGGCGTAGCCGCTTGTGCCGGCTGTCATGGCCCGGCAGGCTCGGGCAATGCTCTGGCAAAATTTCCGCGTATTGCCGGCCAGCATGCCGCTTATACTGAAAAACAGCTGAAAGCCTTTCGCACTCATACGCGCAACAATGACATTAACAGTATGATGCAAGGCGTTGTAGAACGCATGACCGATGAAGAAATCAAGGCTGTTGCAGAATACGCCCAGGGACTTTATCAATAAGAAATACCTTCGGCGGACATCTGTCCGCCGAAGTTTTAACTGTTTTTATCCTTTCTCCGCACCGCCAAAGCAGACTACAATCAACATTAGAGGTCCCGCGCTGATTGTTTAAAGTTCTGCGGTGTCAAGGATAGCAGCCATCGACAGCCCATCAGAAAACACTGAAAAACCGCCCCTGCCTGTTACTCAGGTCATGCGCATACTCAGCTTTAATATTCAGACCGGTGTCGATACCCAGCACTATCACCATTATGTAACACAAAGCTGGAAACATGTGTTACCCAACCGTGAATCACTGAAAAACCTTAATGAAATTTCTCAGCTGATCAATGATTATGATTTTGTCGGTCTGCAGGAAGTGGATGCCGGCAGCCTGCGTACCGGTTTTGTTGACCAGACCGAATACATGGCACAGCGCGCCCACTTTCCACACTGGTATCGCCAGATCAATCGTAAAATCGGCAAAATATCCCAGCACAGTAATGCCATGCTGAGCCGCTACCAGCCCGGTGAAATTTGCGAACACAAGTTGCCCGGCCTGCCGGGGCGTGGAGCACTGCTGGTTAAACTGGGTGAAAGCGACAATCCTCTGGTATTCTGCATTATCCATCTGGCTCTGGGAAGGCGCGCCCGTGAACGACAGATGGATTTTATCAGCGGCCTGCTCAGCAACTATCAGCACAACATTGTGATGGGGGATATGAACTGTGATGCGGATGCACCTGAACTGCTGGAACTGATGCAGCAGGCCAATCTATGCCAGCCCGCCACCGGCGAGCCCACCTTTCCCAGCTGGCAGCCCAAACGTAATCTTGATCACATACTGCTGTCACCCTCACTACAGGTCAGACAGGTACGGCCGCTGAATTTTGGTGTATCAGATCACCTGCCCCTGCACATGGAACTTGAAATTCCCGCCGACATAAAGCTTGGCTCTTAAGCCATACTTTGCTGCACGGCAGAACCATGATCAGAACCATCTGAATGGCCGCAGGATGGCTCTTTACTTCCCCCTTTGAACAAGGGGGACCGAGGGGGATTTAAGCAGATTTACCAGCTATTGGCTTCCCGTCCATATTCAAATCTCCCCCGACCCCTCTTTGCTAAAGAGGGGAGAACTGGTTCCCGGAAGCCTGCATATTGCCGTAGTTATTGTGCACTATGGAACTTGAACTTCCTGCCGATATAAAACCTGGTCACACAGCAGCAACCATAATCGGAACAACATAAATTTCCGTAGAATAGCCACTACTTCCCCCTTTGAAAAAGGGGGATCGAGGGGGATTTAAGCAGATTTGCAAGTTACTGGCTTCTCACCAACATTCAAATCTCCCCCGGCCTCTCTTTGCTAAAGAGGGGAGACCGGGCTTCCGGAAGTCTGCACCCTTGCCGAGCCAATGCCTCTGGAATCACTGGCGGCTTCCACCCGGTTGTTGCTTTTATCCCAGTAAATAGCCTGCATATTGCCGTAGTCATTGGCTAACTGTTTGAGCTTGTGACCCATCGCCTGCAAGCGGCTGATTTGCTGTGCGCTGAAGGCGCCTTTTTCGTATTCAACCACATCCGGTAAATATTGATGATGATAGCGCCGCTTTGTAACCCACTGTTGCGGCGACTTGCCATCCATCATTTCCAGCGTAGCGAGCAAAACCATACTGATGATACGGCTGCCACCCGGCGTTCCCAGTATGGCAACAGCATCGTCGGTTTCGATAAAGGTCGGTGTCATGCTCGATAACATGCGCTTACCCGGTTCAATACTATTGGCCTGCCCGCCAACCAGTCCATAAACATTGGGCACGCCCGGCTTGGCTACAAAATCGTCCATTTCATCGTTCAGTAACACCCCGGTACCGGGGGCTACAAAGCCGCTGCCAAACGGATAGTTAATGCTCAATGTGGCCGCTACACGGTTGCCCTGCTTGTCCAGTACGGAAAAGTGCGTGGTATGCGGCCCATCGGCTTCAACCGCCGTCAAAGGCTTTGAATGCCCGGCTTTAAGCGGGTCGATTTTTTCTGCCTGCACAATCGCATAAGGCCGGCTCAATAAGCGTTGCAGGGGCATATCGACAAAATCCGGGTCGCCCAGATAACGGGCTCGATCACGATACGCCAGGCGCATCGCTTCAATAATAAAATGCGGGTCTTGATAAGCCCCGGCATTATTACGCTGCAATTCTGCCAGTATCTGCATAATTTCCGCCAGCACCACGCCTCCCGAAGAAGGTGGTGAGGCACTGATAATGGTCATGCCATTCAACTCGGCTTTTACCGGCTTGCGTTCCACCACACGATATTCAGCCAGATCTGCCGCTGTCCAGATACCACCGGCTGAACGTACTCCGGCTACCAGTCGGGCCGCGACTTGTCCGCTATAAAAGCCAGCCGCGCCTTTTTCTGCCAACTGGCGCAAGGTGCCTGCCAATTCAGGCTGCCGGATGCGACCATCGGCCTTTGGCATAAATTGTTGGGCTGATTGCGGCCAATGCGACAAAACATCTTTTCGCCAGTTAAGCATATTTTTATAAATCGGGTCTGCTTCAAAACCTTCTTCTGCCAGACGAATGGCCGGCGCCAGCGAAACGGCTAAGGGTAACTGGCCATAATGAGAGGCAATGTGCGCCAATGCTGCGGCTTCTCCCGGAATACCGGCAGCCAGAGGGCCGTTGATGGAGCGATCCGCCTGTACTTCACCCCGCGCATCCAGATACGTACCCGGCGTGGCAGCAAAAGGGGCTTTTTCACGACCGTCAACCATCACATTGAAATCATCTTCAGCCCGGTGCAGTAGCCAGAAACCGCCCCCACCCAGGCCCGAGCTATAGGGTTCTACAACTGCCAGGACCGCGCTGATGGCAACCGCCGCGTCAAAAGCATTGCCTCCCTGCCGCAGCATCTGCAAGCCGGCTTCGGTCGCCAATGGATGAGCACTGGCCACGGCCATCTGTGCCGGGGCGTTTTCTATGGCAGTCAGTTGTGAAGCAAAAACAATTAGCGCCAAAAACACAAAAAGGCGCATGATCTGCGCCCTTTGTAAGTTTCCGTACAGCATCGAAAAACTATTCCTCACTGGTGATTCTTTCATATTTCGCCATCAGCTCTTCACGTGTTTCCTCGTGGTTGGGATCAAGCGGAATACAATCCACCGGACACACTTCAACACATTGTGATTCTTCATAATGCCCCACACATTCGGTACATAAATCCGGGTCTATCTCATAAATTTCATCACCCTGATAGATAGCACCATTCGGGCATTCAGGTTCGCACACATCACAGTTGATGCATTCATCGGTAATATACAAAGCCATCTTTTAATTCCTCTTCAATCAATTTTGTCCTGCAAAGCCTTTTCTACGGCCGGATGTACAAAGGCCGAAACATCACCACCCAATGCGGCTACTTCACGCACCAGACTGGATGAGATATAAGCAAACTGGTCCGCCGGTGTCAGAAACAGTGTTTCTATATCCGCTGCCAATCGGCGGTTCATGCCCGCCAATTGAAACTCATAGTCAAAATCTGAAACCGCCCGTAAACCACGTAAAATAGCCCAGCTGTTATGCTGACGGGCAAACTCGACCAGCAGGCAATCGAAGCTTTTCACTTCAACATGCGCGATATCCGCCAGCGCTTGAGCCGCCATTTCCAGGCGTTCCTGAATAGTAAAAACCGGCTGCTTGGACGGACTTTCCGCAACCGCTACAATCACCTTGTCGAACAGGCTGGTGGCTCTCTGTACCAAATCCCTATGACCACAGGTAATAGGATCAAATGTACCGGGATAAACCACACAAGCCATAACTTTCTATCCAGACCTATTATCGAATGCGCTAATAATAACAGATAACAGTGCCGGAAAGCCCCTCGAAAAAATGATTAAAATCAAATACTAATGCGTTCCTGCCAGCAAGCACACAACAAACATCAAGCTGGGAGCCTGTCGGATTTAACGCTGATCTACTGAGAAATCCAGATTCAAAGGCCGAACAAGCGGCACATCACCTGCCCGGCCTTTTTTTCACGCAGCAACTGCCAGTTGTGCGGCCACCGGATAGCCTGATCCGCAGCCGATTCCACATAGATGCGTGCCCCGGGGGCCAGTAATGACCGGCTTTGCAGCAGTTCCATGCTTTGCTGATAGTAAAGTTTTTCGCAAAAGGGTGGATCAATAAACACCACATCAAAGGTTCCCTCTGCCTGCTGCAGCCATTGTAAAGTGTCTATACAATGAATATGCGCCTGCTGCAGATCCAGTAATTGCGCGTTGTGGCGCAATGCTGCACAGACTTTCGGGTGTTTTTCCAGCAGATCAGCCTGAGCCGCACCACGCGACAAAGCCTCGAAACCCAAAGCTCCACTGCCGGCAAACAAATCCAGGCAACGCGCTCCGGTCATCAACGGCTGTAGCCAGTTAAACAGGGTTTCGCGCATACGGTCACCGCTCGGGCGCAGACCATCAATAGCCGGAAAAGACAGTTTGCGGCCACGCTGCTGACCACCAATGATGCGAACCTGACCGTTACGGTTTGGCGGCACTGGCTTCCGCACCACCCACCACAATGGTGGCAAACTTATCGGGCTGCAAGCGGCGTTTGAAAGCATCACGAATCTGCTCCATGCTGACTGCGTTGACCTTGTCGGTGAAGCTGTCCAGATAATCCAGTGGCAGATCATAAAAACCGATCATACTGATGTAACTCATAATTTTACTGTTACTGTCCACACGCAGGGCGAAGCCACCGGTTATATTGCGCTTGGCTTTGAGCAGTTCTTCTTCCGAAGGCCCCTGAGCGATAAATTTTTCAACCGTATCAAGCGCCACTTTCAAGGCTTCGCTGGCTTTACTGTTTTTTGTTTGCAGCCCGACCATGAAAACACCCGCTTTACGCATGGGCAGAAAATAGCTGTATACCGAGTACGACAGGCCACGTTGCTCCCGCACTTCTTCCGACAGGCGTGACACCAGACCGCTGCCCCCTAATATATGGTTGCCGACATACAATGGAAAATAATCAGGATCACCCCGGCTCATGCCCGGTTGCCCCATGTAAATATGGGTCTGACTGGAGGGAAAAGAAATTTGCTCCGTCTGCGCCTGTTGCAGCGGTTTGACTGCGGGCAGCGGCGGCGCGGCTTTGCCCGAAGATAAGTTGGCGGTCACCTGTTCAGCAATAGCGGCTGCCTGCGCCTTGTCCAAATCCCCGACAATGGCCACCGTAGCATTGGCTGCCACATAATAACGCGCATGTGCCGCGCGCAAATCAGCAATACGAATAGCGCGTAAAGAGGCTTCGGTTCCGTCTGGATCAGAAGCATAAGGATGCTGACCGAATACCGCATGATAGAAACGTTTACTGGCAATACTGCCGGGTGATTGTTCACTGAGACGCAGGGCAATCAGCATGGCTTCGCGCTGGCGTTCCACGTCTTTTTTGTTCAAAGTTGGCTGGACTGCAACCACGGCCAGCGTTTGCAAAGCGGTATGCAGCGCTTTTTTCCCGGTCAGAGAACGAATGGAAACAATCGCCATATCACGCAGGGCGCTTGTACTTAACTCGGCGCCCACCGATTCCATGCGCTCGGCAATCTGATCGGCCGTCCAGTCGCCCGCGCCTTCACTTAACAGATTATTCAGCAGTGCCATCTTGCCCGGCTGTTCGCCATCTCTGGCACTGCCGGCATCAAAAGTGATGCGCACATCCAGCATCGGCAATTCAGGGGCAGGAACAAACATGACTTTGGCGCCATTTGAGGTATGCCAGGTCAGAATATCCGGGTTAGCCAGTAACGGAGTACTCACTAACATCAGCAATACGGCCATTAACAGGCCTGTGTTTTTCACACTTTGCAATTTCATGGGTTGTACTCCGGGTAATTAATAATTGGGAACCGACACATTCGATTGACGCCTGGGTTTTGTCGGGTCTATCGGCTGCGGATCCAGCACCGCTACGGTTAAACGATCATGCGTCAGATATTTTTTAGCCACCGCCTGAACCTGCTGCGGTGTTACCTGCTTGATGTGCTGCAAATGCTCTTCCAGCAAACGCCAGTCAAAGCCCATAGCCTCCAACATACCGATTTTCATGGCCTGATAAAAAACCGAATCCAGTTCATACACTTCGGAGGCAATAATACCGGCCTGCACCCGATCCAGTTCCGCCCGGGTTACCGGCTCATTTTTCAACCGTTCAATCTGTTTGAGCAGCGCGGCTTCAAGATCCGCCAGAGTATGATCCTTACTGGCAATACCGCTCATGGTGAAGAGTGAAGACATACGCTCGTAAGCAGAATAATCAGCCGATGCGGATGCCGCCAGACGCTGCCCGCGCACCAGTTCCTTCTCCAGCCGCGCACTGCTGCCGCCATCCAGAACCTGCGCCAGCACTTCCAGCGCATAGGCTTCCCAGGGTTCGCCGCCCGTGCCCAGAGTCGGCACCTTGTAACCCATAATCATATAAGCCTGTTTGGCCGGAGCTTTTACCTGAATACGGCGTTCGCCCATCTGTGAAGGTTCAATTTGCGGCTTGGGTGGTGTGATTTTTTCCGCCTTCAACGGGCCGAAATATTGCTGTGCCAGTTTGTAAACTGCGTCCGGCTGCACATCCCCCACAACCACCACAATGGCATTATTGGGTGCGTACCATTTTTTATACCAGGCACGCAGATCCTGCGGTTGCAGATTATCCAGATCATTCATCCAGCCAATCACCGGCAGGCGATAGGGCGAACTGCTGTAAGCAGCCGCCATAAACTGTTCCTGCAGCAAACTGTTGGGTTTGTCATCGGTACGCAGACGGCGTTCTTCCTTAATGACCTCCAGCTCTTTCATGATGTCGTTGTCATCAAAATGCAAATGCCGCATACGATCGGCCTCACCTTTGAAACTGACCGGCAGGCGGTCACTCGCCATTTGCTGAAAATAAGCGGTATAGTCCTGCCCGGTGAAGGCATTTTCAGTGCCGCCATTCTCGGCGATAATGCGCGAAAACTCGCCCGCCTGCATATGATCGGTGGCCTTGAACATCATATGTTCCAGCGCATGCGAAACACCGGTTGTACCGCCGTGCTCGTAGCTCGAACCGATTTTGTACCACACCTGTGACACCATCACAGGCGCACGGTGATCTTCTTTTACGATCAGCTTCAAGCCATTATCCAGCTTGTACTCATGCACCCGCTCATTGGCGGACACACAGAAAGACGCACTCATTAACAACACAGCAAACAATAACTTCATGTAAAAGCCTCGGTTCAGGGTATATCCATTCAGCGCAGGATGGTAGCATTAGGCAATAGCTTCCGTATAGGATTGCTTCTGACTTCGTGAGTTCCCTTAAACATGTTTGGATTTGGCAAAAAAGAAAAAAAACCACCCGCTCAGGAAACCTCGGAAGAAGGGCTGTTTGCACGCCTCAAGTCGCGGCTTTCCAAAACCCGCAGTCATCTTTCCGATGGACTGGGGCGTCTGCTGCTGGGAAAAAAGCAAATTGATGATGAACTGCTGGAAGAGCTGGAAACCCTGCTGCTGACGGCTGATGTGGGAGTAGAAGCCACGCGTGACATCATTGATGATTTGACCGCACGCAGTAAACGCAAGGAACTGACCGACCCCGCCGCGCTGGTGGCCGCGCTTAAACAACAGTTACAGCAACTGCTGCAACAGGACAACGCCGGCATGCGCCAGCCCGACCCCGGCAAACCTTTGCTGTTACTCATGGTTGGCATTAACGGTGCCGGCAAAACCACCACCATCGGCAAACTGGCCAAAAAGTTTCAGCAACAGGGTAAGTCGGTCATGCTGGCAGCCGGTGATACCTTTCGTGCCGCCGCGGTTGAACAACTGCAAAGCTGGGGAGAGCGCAACCGGGTGCCGGTCATTGCGCAGCATACCGGCGCCGATTCAGCCTCGGTTATTTTTGATGCCTTACAGGCCGCCAGCAGCCGTAACATTGATATTCTGATTGCCGATACTGCCGGCCGCCTGCACACCAAAGACAATCTTATGGAAGAGCTGGCCAAAATCAGCCGCGTGGTCAAAAAAATTGACCCCGAAGCACCGCATGAAACCATGCTGGTGGTGGATGCCGGAACCGGTCAGAACGCACTCGCCCAGGCGCTGCAGTTTAATAAATCGGTAGGGCTGAACAGCATCACCCTGAGCAAACTGGATGGCACCGCCAAGGGCGGTATTGTATTTGCCATCAGCAAACAACTGAATCTGCCCATACGCTATATCGGTGTGGGTGAATCGGTCGATGATCTGCGCGAATTCAATGCCGAAGAATACATTGAAGCCCTGTTTGCCGACACCCTGCCAGAGGCGGACGAAGCCCCCGTATGATCCAGTTTGAAGCCGTCAGCAAACGCTATGCCGCCGGGCGCGATGGCCTGCGTGATATCAATTTGATGATTGACGCCGGTGAAATGGTGTTTCTCACCGGCCATTCAGGCGCAGGCAAGTCCAGCCTGCTGAAACTGATCGGCCTGCTGGAAAAAGCCACTCGCGGTCAAATCCGCGTAGATGGGCGCAATCTGGGCCGCCTGAAAGGCAAGGCCATTGCCCGTCATCGCAGCCGCGTGGGTATGATCTTTCAAGACCACCGCCTGCTAACCGACCGCAGCGTGTTCGATAACGTAGCCATTCCACTGGTAGTATGCGCTTACTCACACCAGGAAATAAAACGTCGTGTGCGTGCCGCACTGGACAAAGTCGGCCTGCTGGGCAAAGAAAAAACCTCACCGGAAACACTTTCGGGTGGCGAACAACAGCGTGTCGGTATTGCGCGCGCCATTGTCGGCAAACCACCGGTGCTGCTGGCAGATGAACCCACCGGCAACCTCGACCCTGAATTGTCGGCAGAAATCATGCGACTGTTTGCTGATTTTAACCAGGTGGGTGTTACCCTGCTGATCGCCACGCACGACATCGCGCTGATCAAAACCCTGCCCTATCGCATTCTGACCCTGAACAAAGGCGAACTCAGCGCCGACAGCATGAATCTTCATGCATGAAGAAACTTAAAGCCAGCCGCCGCATAGGCGGCAAGCATCGCTGGAACGCCAACAAGCTGCTGTTGCATCATTTACACGCGGCTATTTTCAGCCTTGGACGACTCAGCCGCAACGCCCTCTCCAGCCTGCTGACCCTGGCCGTAATCGGTATTGCTATTGCTCTGCCCGCCGGCCTGTATCTGTTACTGAATTACGCCAGTCACAGTGTCAGCAACTGGGATGAAAACAGCGCCGCCATATCGGTTTTTCTGCGCCAGGAAATTGATTTGCCCACAGCCCAGGCCCTGCAGCAAAAACTGCTGCAACGCGCCGATATAAACAGCATACACATCATCGACAAAGATTCAGCCATGCAGGAATTCCGTCAGTTCAGCGGATTTGCCGGCGCTCTGGATGCGCTCGACAGCAACCCCCTGCCGCATTTGCTGATTATTCAACCCACGCTTAATGAAGATAGCAGCACACAGGATCTGCAACAACTGGAACAGGCACTCAGGACGCAGCCGGAAGTTGATCTGGTGCAAATAGATACCGCCTGGCTGCAACGTTTTCAGGCCATCAGCAACATTGGACAACGCGCTATTCTGGTACTGGGCAGCCTGCTGGGTATCGCGGTATTACTGGTCATAGGCAACACCATCCGACTGGAAGTGTACAACCGCCATGAAGAAATCGAAATCATGAAACTGGTGGGCGCTACTACCGCTTTTGTGCGCCGCCCCTTCCTTTACACCGGCCTGTGGTACGGCCTGTTTGGCGGCCTGTTTGCCATGGCTTTGATTTTGCTGGCAATATTCTGGCTTAGCCAACCCATGCAGCAACTGCTCAGCCTGTACAACAGTGATTTGATTCTAAGCTATCCCGGCCTGCCCACCTGGACAGCGATAGTGGGTGGCAGCATCCTGCTGGGGCAATGCGGCGCCTGGCTGGCAGTGGGGCAACATTTACGCAAAATCGAACCCAGCTAAGCGCATCCCCTTCAGGAAAAGCAACGCTATGACTCACCCCATGAGTACGATATTTTTATGTAACTACTCAGCGTACTTTATCAAAAATTCCAGCTCACTGAGTAAATGCTGGCAATTGCCCTATAAATACCAACGCCAATGCTTC
>JAHXHF010000207.1 GCA_025656895.1 gamma proteobacterium symbiont of Bathyaustriella thionipta | reverse complement strand
TTATAAGTTATTTCTATCGGTAGCATGAGCATGCTTATGAATGGTTTTTGCCAAACAAGATTCTTAAAAAAACAGTGAAACTTCAGTTAAGGTATCAATAGATAATGGCTTATTCTCGCACAGTTCACCAAGGTAAACCCGTATGAATTCTTTACAACGAAGTTGTTATATCCTGCTGTGTTTGTATTTTGTCCTGTCTGCGGTGGCGGCACAGGCCATGCCGTTTCCCCAGGGGCGACTGTTCTCGGTGCAAAGTCCGCAAGGGCAGCTGTCTTATGTGTTTGGAACCATGCATTCAGAAGCCCCCGAAGTTATTGAATTACCCGCAGCTATCCAGCAGAAATTTGCTCAATCCTCAACCCTGGCGCTGGAACTTGAAATGACTCCCGAGGTTATTCTGCGTGCATTTACCGCTATGATGCTCACCGATGGCCGGCAATTATCCGACATCATTGGAGCAAGGCTGTATCAGCAGCTTGTGCCTCTTATGCAGACGCAGGGGCTGTCGGAAATGATGCTCAGTCGAATGAAGCCCTGGGGTGTTTTCGCGCTGCTGAGTGCTCCCAAACAGAAAAACGGTCTGTTTCTTGACATACGTCTGTATCAACAGGCGCAACTGGAAGGTAAATCCACCTTCAGTCTTGAGACAGTAGAGGAACAGCTGGATGTCTTTGATCGTCTTTCGGATGCCGACCAGATCCGCTTATTGCGTCAGGCTGTGGCACAGTTTGATGACAGGAAACGTCAGTTTGCCGAACTGCAGCAACGCTATCTGGCCGGAGATTTGGCCGGGCTGATGCAAATGAATGATGAATCCATGCAGGGAATAGAAAAAGCACTGGTGGACAGGGTAATGGACAGTTTATTGCTGCAACGAAACCGCCGCATGGCGGAACGTTTACAGCCTTTGCTCAATCAGGGCGGCGTCTTTGTAGCTATTGGCGCGTTGCATTTGCCGGGTGAAAACGGTTTATTGCAGTTATTAAAAGAACAGGGTTACCAGGTTGAAAAGGCCTATTGACCAGGGATGACAGCCTTCGACATTCGGGGGCGCTTAGTTGGACACTTACCCGGTTCGTCATTATACTCGCAAATTCTGCCATTTTTTTGATTTTCAGGTTATTCAACATGCGCTTTAACAGACTTGCGGTCCTTGTGTCGATTGTACTGATCCTGTCACTCACGGGTTGTGCTTCAACGCCGGACCAGGGTACTCCGGGTGATCCCTGGGAATCCTACAACCGCGGTATGTTTAAATTTAACGATACGCTGGATAAAGCCGTTATGGTGCCGGTCGCCAAGGGCTATCGGTTTATTATGCCGCAGCCGGTCAACAACGGTGTGAGTAACTTTTTTGACAACATCGAAGACCTTCCTTCCGCTCTGAACAATCTGTTGCAGTTTAAACTGGACAAGGTGGGTTCTGATCTGAGTCGCTTCGGCATCAATACCACCATCGGCATTCTGGGTTTTATGGATGTAGCCACGAATATGGGGTTTCGTGAAACCAAGGAAGATTTCGGTCAGACTCTGGGTTACTGGGGTATGGGTACCGGCCCTTATGTGGTACTGCCGCTGTTCGGCCCGCGTAATGTCCGTGATACCGCCGGTCTGGTGGTAGACTGGTATACCGATCCGATCTACTGGGCATTGAGAAATAACAAGCATTGGGCGTGGGGTTTACGGGTGCTTAAATTCATCGATGCCAGCGAAGGCCTTTTGAGCGCCGGCAATATTCTGGAAGCTGCCGCACTGGATCCTTATGCTTTTCAGCGCGATGCCTATATGCAGTATCGTTTGAACGAAGTGTATGACGGTAATCCACCGGATATCTATGAAGATGATCTGTTTCTGGATGATCCGATACCGGAAGACTCGGATACTCCAAAACCTGAAGACTCAAAGTAATACTCTAAGGCCGAACTGAAGCTGGAGTTTCAGCTTATCAAGTTTCCGATAAGCATAGTCTGAATCAGAAAAAAGCCGGTGCCAGTATTATGCACCGGCTTTTTCTATATATAGCGAGTCCCCCTCCGTATTTTTTGTTGATATTTATCAATCAATGATTATTAGTGGTTGACAATTTCAGTAAATACTAATATTATTCTTTTCAAGGTCAAACGGCCTTTAACTTAAACTTTAATTTTGGAGAGGAATTATGAAAATTGTAAAAGTATTGTCTGTTGCTGCTTTGTTGGTTGCGTCTGCGTCTGCATCTGCCTGGGGTGGTCCCTGGAATAACGGTTGGGGCAACAACAACGGTTGGGGCAACAACGGTTGGGGTGACGGTTCTGGTGATGCTTCCGGTGACTTCAGCTTTGGTATGTCTGGCAGTGCCCGTGGTAACGGTTATGGCCGTGGCTACAATGACTACTACAACCGTTACAATGGTTATAACGGTTACGGTTACGGTTATGGCGCTCCTTATGGCTATGCCCCTTACGGCTATGCTCCTTATGGTGCTCCGGTAGCTCCTGCGGCTCCAGTTGCACCTGCAGCTCCTGCTGCCAAGTAATAGGACGAATTGTTAAGTCGTCAAGGTGGCCCTGTTTGCGGGGCCACCTGTAATTTTAAGGATAATTGCACAAGGATTTGTGCCACAAAATTTTTGGGTGTCCCGCTAAGGGGTTTACTTTTTTCAATTTATAGAGGAATGATCTTATGAAAAAGATTTCTGTAATCGCTGTCGGTGCCGCTCTGGCTGCCGTTTCTTTGTCTGCCAGCGCCTGGTGGGGCGGTCCTTTTAACAACGGTTGGGGTGATAACGGTTGGGGCAACAACGGTTTTGGTGATGGTGTCGGCGACATGTTCGGTGATTTCGACATGAGCTTTAATGTTCGCGCCCGTTCTAACGTACAGGGTTATGGGCGTGGCTATGGAAATGGCTATGGCAACGGCTATGGCTATGGCTATGATGCTCCTTACTATGGTTACGCTCCGGTTGCACCGGCTCTGACCGAAGAGCAGGCTACTGCCATGGCTGACCAGCAGAAAGCCATCGCTGAGCAACAGCAGCAGGCTTATAACGCTGCTATTGAAGCACAGCGTAAAATGGCTGAGCAGATTGCTGCCGACCAGACCCGTTTCACTCGTCCGGCTGCTCCTCAGCGTATGAATCGTGATGAAATGATGGCTGATATGGAAACACGACGTGCCGCTGCTGAAAAACAGATGCAAGAGCATATGGCTGCTGCCGAAAAGCAAATGAAAGAACGTATGGCGGCTGCTGAAGCCCGTCATGCTGAAATGCAGAAGCAGGCTCCTCACTTTAGTGCGGACAACAGCAAGGCACGCGAAGAAGCGCTGGTTGAAATGGCCGCTCGTCAGGATGCCGCTGTAAAAGCCATGAAAGAACGTCAGGCTGCTGCTGATGCGCGTCATGCCGAGTTCGTTAAACAGGCTGAAGCCCGTCAGGCCAAAGCCCGTGAACAGCATGCTGCCATGCGTGAAGCTTTTGATGCCCGCGTAGGTCAGAAAAACATCTGATGTAAGCGACTCTTAGCTGCAGGAAAAAGCGCGTACGGCAACGTACGCGCTTTTTTTGTTTTAAATGAAAGTTATTTGTGCTTTATTCGTCTAAACTTGATGCGTTAGAGTCCGTTTGTGATGAAAATCATGAGTTGAGCCGCTGCTGGAATGTGTTCTGAACAGTGCAAACAGGCGTCATCATGCCGATGAAGCGTTTTATCCAGGGCTATGTGGTGACAGCCAGATCGGTTAGCCTGACTTTTCATCACTCGCCGGGTAGTTACAAATAATCACGAACAGGTACAATAAGCACTCTTTGAACCATGCGGCGGGACTTGTTCCGCGATGCAGACAAACTGAAAAGTCAGGAATTGTAATGGCAGACAGACCCGATATTGATCCCCTGGAAACCCAGGAATGGTTAGATGCACTGGACAGCGTGATAGATCAGGAAGGCTCCGATCGAGCCCATTTCCTGCTGGAACAACTGCTGGATCGGGCGCGACGATCCGGCGCTGATTTACCCTTCAGTTCGCGTACGGCTTATGTCAATACCATTCCGGTTACCCGGCAAAAACCTTTTCCGGGCGATCAGGCCATGGAGCGGCGTATTCGCTCTTTCATTCGCTGGAATGCCATGGCTATGGTGGTGTACGCCAATCGTATCTCTACCGAATTGGGCGGGCATATTGCCAGTTTTGCCTCGGCTGCCACTTTATATGATGTCGGTTTCAATCACTTTTTTCATGGTGCCAGCGAACAGCATGGCGGTGATCTGGTGTTTTTTCAGGGGCATTCCGCCCCCGGCATTTATGCGCGCGCCTTTCTGGAAGGCCGTATCAGTACCGAACAATTACGCAATTTCCGCCAGGAAGCCAAAAAAGACGGTTTGTCATCCTATCCGCATCCCTGGTTGATGCGTGATTTCTGGCAGTTCCCTACGGTTTCCATGGGGCTGGGGCCGATTATGGCCATTTATCAGGCACGTTATATGCGTTATTTGCATAATCGTGAACTGGTGGATACGGATGACCGCAAAGTATGGGCCTTTTTAGGTGATGGCGAGATGGATGAACCGGAATCTCTGGGCGCCATTTCATTGGCGGGCCGTGAAAAGCTGGATAATCTGGTGTTTGTGGTTAACTGCAACCTGCAGCGACTGGACGGACCGGTACGCGGTAACGGCAAGATTATTCAGGAGCTGGAAGGCGTATTTCGCGGAGCCGGCTGGAATGTTATCAAAGTGGTCTGGGGCAGTTACTGGGATCCGCTGCTGGCACGCGATAAAGACGGCCTGCTGCTGAAGCGCATGAACGAAGTGCTGGATGGTGACTATCAAACCTACAAAGCCAAAGGCGGCGCCTATACACGCGAGCATTTCTTTGGTGCCTATCCGGAACTGAAAGACATGGTCGCCAATATGTCGGATGAAGACATCTGGCGTCTTAACCGTGGCGGGCATGATCCGCACAAAGTGTATGCGGCCTATGCGGAAGCGGTTAGTAACAACGGCAAGCCTACTGTGATTCTGGCCAAAACAGTTAAAGGTTACGGCATGGGCGAAGCGGGCGAAGGACAGAATATTACCCATTCGCAAAAGAAAATGGGCGAGGAAGCGCTGCGTGCTTTCCGTGACCGTTTCAATATTCCTATTTCTGATGAAGAAATCTCCGAAGCGCCTTTTTATCAGCCGGCCAAAGACAGCCCTGAACATAAATATCTGATGGAAAGGCGGGCCGCGCTGGGTGGCTTTTTGCCGCAGCGAAAACTGCTGGACAAGCCGCTGGAAATTCCGCCGCTGGATACCTTCAAAGCTCTGCTGGAAGGCAGTGGCGAACGTGAAATGTCTACCACCATGGCTTTTGTACGTTTTCTTAACATTCTTATACGTGATAAGAAAATCGGTAAAAACGTGGTGCCCATTGTGCCGGATGAGGCGCGTACTTTCGGTATGGAGGGCATGTTCCGCCAGATGGGTATTTATTCTTCGGTGGGGCAGATGTATTCACCGCAGGATTGTGACCAGGTCATGTATTACAAGGAAGACCAGAAAGGTCAGATCCTGCAGGAAGGTATTAACGAAGCCGGTGCCATGTCGTCCTGGATTGCGGCAGCAACCAGCTATGCCAATCATGGTGTCAATATCATTCCGTTCTACATTTTTTATTCTATGTTCGGTTTTCAGCGAGTGGGTGATTTGTGCTGGGCAGCGGGTGATATGCAGGCACGCGGCTTTTTGATTGGTGGTACCGCCGGGCGCACCACCCTGGCGGGAGAAGGGCTGCAACATCAGGATGGACACAGTCTGATGGCGGCTCAAACCATTCCGAACTGTATTTCCTACGATCCTACCTTTGCCTATGAACTGACGGTTATTCTGCATGATGGTATGCAGCGTATGTTTGTAGAGCAGGAAGGCGTGTTTTATTACGTCACGGCCATGAATGAAAACTACCAGCAGCCGGCCATGCCGAAAGGTGTTGAAAATGACATTCTTAAAGGTATGTACCGTCTCAGCAAAGGTGGCCGCAGGAAACAACGTGTGCAACTGATGGGTAGTGGTACCATTCTGCGCGAAGTGATGGCGGCGGCAGAACTGCTGGAAGAAGAATTTTCCATTTCAGCGGATGTCTGGAGCGTTACCAGTTTCAATGAACTGCGACGTGACGGCATTGATTGTGAGCGTTGGAATATGCTGCATCCGAAAGAAAAAGCACGTAGTTGCCATATCGCAAACTGTCTGGCAGATACGCAGGGGCCGGTTATCGCGGCCACCGATTACATGCGAAACTATCCTGATCAGGTGCGTTCGTATATTGATCGTCGCTATGTGGTTCTGGGCACCGATGGCTATGGCCGCAGTGACATGCGTTCCGCCCTGCGCGAGTTCTTTGAAGTGAACCGCTATTATGTTGTGATTGCGGCACTGAAAGCACTGGCCGATGAAGGCGCCATCAAGGCATCGGTCGTTTCTGACGCCATAAAGAAATATGGCGTTGATCCGGAAAAACCCAATCCGGTAAGCGTTTAATCAGTAGTCGAGGACTATTCAGTGGCTGAAAAAGAAATATTATTACCCGATATTGGTGATTTTACCGATGTCGAAGTTATTGAAGTACTGGTCAGTGACGGTGATCAGGTTGAGGCGGAGCAATCCTTGTTGACACTGGAAAGTGACAAGGCTTCCATGGAAATTCCCACGCCTTATGCCGGCGTCATCAAACAGGTTAAAATTTCACTGGGTGATATTATCAACAAGGGTGATGTACTGGCTCTGATTGATGTCAGCAGTGATGCGCCAGCGGCAGAAAAACCGGCAGACGCAACACCTGCACCTGAGCCTGAAGTTAAACCGCAAGCGGAAGCGCAAGCAGCTGCGCCCAGGGCACAGCGTCCGGCTGGTGAAAAGCGCATGAAAGCACCGCCTGCCGCACCGGTTAAAGACAGCGGTCTGAAGGCTCATGCCAGCCCGGCGGTACGCCGTTTTGCGCGTGAACTGGGGGTGGATTTATCCCGAATCAGTGGCAGTGGCGCGAAAAACCGTATTGTTAAAGATGATGTGCAAAATTTCGTCAAGCAGTCACTGAGCGGGGGCGGGGCTCCCGCAGCCGCCGGCTCACTGGCATTACCGGCCATTCCGGTTATCGATTTCAGCCAGTTTGGCGAGATTGAAGAAAAACCACTCAGCCGTATCAAGAAAATAAGCGGTCGGCATTTGCATGGCAGCTGGTTGAATGTGCCGCATGTCAGCCAGTTTGATGAGGCTGATATCACAGAACTGGAAGCCTTTCGCAAACAGCAGAAAGACATAGCCGCGCGCCAGGATATAAAGCTGACCTTTATGCCTTTTTTGATGAAAGCCTGCGCGCATGCCCTGATGGACATGCCGGAAGTCAACAGCTCGTTGAGCGCTGATGGTGAAAATCTGATTGTAAAGAAATACATCAACCTGGGCGTGGCAGTGAATACCTCCAAGGGTTTAGTGGTGCCGGTGGTTCGCGATGTAGAGAAAAAAGGCATTATGCAACTGGCGGCCGAACTGATGGAAGTCAGCGGCAAGGCGCGGGAAGGCAAACTGTCTCCGACGGATATGCAGGGCGGCAGTTTTACCATTTCCAGCCTGGGCGGTATCGGCGGCACTCAGTTTGCGCCTATTGTCAATGCTCCCGAGGTGGCCATTCTGGGCGTCTCGCGCGCGGCCATGAAACCGGTATGGGATGGTAAGGAATTTCAGCCCAGGCTGATTATGCCATTCAGCCTGTCTTATGATCATCGGGTTATTGACGGGGTACATGGGGTCAGCTTTACCACACGGCTAGCGGCTTTGCTGACTGATATTCGCCAACTGGTACTCTAGCCCGGATATTGCACAAAGACACTGAAAAAATAGTCTAACTATTTGAATTATAAAAGAAATACAGAAATATAAGCAAGTAATGAAATGTGAACGATACCATTATGTCGGTATCTGCACGTTGAGCGCGCCCGATTGCACCGCTTTTCGATCAAAACGTAGCTTAGGCTACGCATTGACCTGCAAAGCCGTACACTCGCACACTCTCGACGCACAGCTATCCGACATCTATATGCAACATCCGGGCTAGCGGGGAAAGCACAAATGAGTGAGACGATTGAAATCAGGATGCCGAATATCGGTGACTTCGAAGGCGTGGAAATCATCGAGGTGCTGGTCGCGGAAGGTGACAGCATAGCGGTTGAAGATTCCCTCATCACGGTGGAAAGTGACAAGGCCTCGATGGAAATCCCCAGCCCCGAGGCCGGCAGCATCAAAGCCATGCACATCAAGCAGGGTGACAAAATCTCGGAAGGTGATGTGATTCTGACTTTGCAGCCAGAGGCCGGCGCAGCCGCCCCTGCCGCCGCGCAAGCATCCGCTCCTGAGCCGCAGGCAAGCGCAGCACCGGCGGCAGTAGCCAGCAACGCGGGAAATGCCGATATTCAATGTGATGTACTGGTTCTGGGAGCCGGCCCGGGCGGATACACAGCCGCTTTTCGTGCCGCCGATCTGGGCAAAAAAGTAGTATTGGTTGAGCGTTATGAGGTGATTGGCGGAGTTTGCCTGAATGTTGGCTGCATTCCTTCCAAAGCCTTGTTGCATACGGCTGATGTCATGAATGAAGCCGCCGAACTGAGCAGCATGGGAGTTACTTTTGATGCTCCCGCTATTGATCTGGATGTGATGCGCGCGGGCAAGGACAAGGTGGTGGGTAAATTAACCGGCGGCCTGAAAATGCTGGCGAAACAACGCAAGGTGCAGATTATCACCGGTGTGGGTCGCTTCAGTGGCTCGCATGAACTGACCGTGGAAACGCAGCGAGGCGAGCAAACAATCGCTTTCAGCCATGCCATTATTGCCTGCGGTTCGCGTGCGGTACAAATCCCTGATTTCCCCAATGAGGATGAACGCCTGATCGATTCAACCGGCGCTTTGCAACTGGCCGATGTGCCGAAAAAAATGCTGGTCATCGGCGGCGGTATCATTGGCCTGGAAATGGCTACGGTGTACAGCACACTGGGCAGCAGAATTGATCTTGTTGAACTGCAGAATGCACTTATACCCGGTTGCGATCCTGATCTGGTTCGGCCGCTGCAAAGACGTCTGCAAAAGCAGCTGGAAAATATTATGTTGAGTACCGGCGTGACCGCCATCAAAGCCCAGAAGAATGGTCTGAAAGTCAGTTTTGAAGGCAAAAATGCCATCAAAGACACCTTGTATGACAAGGTACTGGTGGCCGTGGGTCGTCGTCCCAACGGTGCCCTGATTGATGCCGACAAAGCCGGTGTGGTGGTAGATGAACGCGGTTTTATTCCGGTCGATGCGCACATGCGCACCAATGTTGAACATATTTTTGCTATTGGCGATGTGGTCGGCAACCCCATGCTGGCGCACAAGGCCACGCATGAAGCCAAAGTGGCTGCAGAAGTGATCGCCGGTTTGCCGGCTTTGTTTGATCCCATGACGATTCCATCCGTCGCTTATACCGATCCCGAAGTTGCCTGGATGGGGCTGACCGAAACCCAGGCCAGGGCGGATGGCATTGCTTATGAAAAAGGGGTCATTCCGTGGGCGGCTTCCGGCCGCGCGCTGGGTATAGGGCGTGAAGAAGGTATGACCAAGCTGTTGTTTGAACCTGAAAGCAAACGTATTCTGGGTGCCGGCATTGTCGGCGTTAATGCCGGTGAACTGATTGGCGAAGCGGTACTGGCGCTGGAAATGGGAGCGGACGCGGAAGATATCGGTTTAACCATTCATCCGCATCCTACCTTGAATGAAACACTGTGTTTTGCCGCCGAGATGGCGGAAGGCAGTATTACTGATTTAATGCCACCGAAAAAACGCAAATAGCCGTTTTCTGAACCCATGGAACTTTTTGTTCGGGAGTACGGAACGGACTCCGGTAAGCCGCCGCTGTTGCTGTTGCATGGCCTGTTCGGTTCATCGGCCAACTGGATGGGTATAGCGCGCAAGCTGGAAAAAGACTTTCAGCTGCTGGTTCCTGATCTGCGCAATCACGGTCGTTCCGCGCATAATGCGGATGTCAGCTATCAGGCACTGGCCGATGATTTACACGAACTGCTGGATCACTACGCCATTGAGCAGGCTGTTCTGGTCGGTCACAGCATGGGCGGCAAGGCCGCCATGCAGTTCGCGCTGCGCTTTCCTCAGCGTGTGGCCGCTCTGGTGGTTGTGGATATTGCACCGGTTGCCTATTCGCATGGTTTTGATGGCATTCATGCCGCTTTTGACAGCCTCGATCTGGATTCACTGGATAAACGCGAAGACGCTTTAGCGGTTCTTGAGGAACGCCTCGGCTCGGCTTTAATCGCGGGCTATTTACTGCAAAATTTGCAACGGCTGGATCATCAGTGGCACTGGCGGCTGAATTTGTCGGCATTGAAAGCCGGTGCAGACGAAATCAGCGGCTTTGATGTGGCCGCCCATGCTGAATTTTCAGGCCCCTGTCTGTTTATTACCGGTGAGCAATCCGATTATGTCAGCCCGGATGATTATCAGACCATCCAGAGATTATTCCCGGCCGCACACATGCAGGCGCTGGCAGATGCCGGTCACTGGGTTTATTTTGAACAGCCGGATGCTTTTCTGCAGGTGTTGAACCGATTTTTAGCGGACGTGAATGTGATCAATAAAGGGGACGAATAAATGGCTAATTTTGACAGTTTATTGAAAATGATGGTAACGCGCAGCGCCTCGGATATGTTCATCAGTTCCGGCTCGCCCATCCATATGAAGGTTAAGGGAAAATTACTCAAGATCACCGATTTTAGTTTGAAATCTGAAGAAGCGGCCGCTATCGCCTACAAAATGATGAACAAGCAGCAGCGCCTGGACTTTGAGAAAAAACCGGAATTGAATCTGGGTATGAGCGGGCCGCAGGGCGCGCGTTTCCGGGTTAATGTTTTTCGTCAGCGTGGTGACATCAGTATTGTTATTCGCTATCTGCCCAGCAAAATTCCAGGCCTGGATGCCTTGCATTTGCCCAAAAAGCTGCATGAACTGGTGATGCTGCCGCGTGGCATGATACTGGTCGTGGGCGCGACCGGTTCGGGTAAATCAACCACACTGGCCTCACTGGTGGATTACCGAAACAGTAGCAGCCGCAGCCATATTCTGACGCTGGAAGATCCGATAGAATTTATTCACGAGTATAAGAAATCGGTGGTCAATCAGCGTGAAATCGGCAGTGATACCTTGTGTTATGAAGATGCCATGATGAATGCCATGCGTGAAGCGCCGGATGTGATTCTGATTGGTGAAATTCGTAATAAAGATGCGATGGAACATACCATTACCTATTCCGAGACCGGCCATCTGGTGCTGGCTACGTTGCACGCCAGTAATGCCAGCCACGCGATTGATCGTATTGTTAATTTCTTTTCTGAAGAAGCCCGGCCGCAGGTCCTGTCTGACTTGTCGCGTAACCTGCAGGCCATTGTTTCGCAACGACTGATTATGATGCCGGACGGTGAACGGGTGGCAGCGGTTGAATTAATGATAGTAACGCCGCGTATTGCCGATCTGATATCCAAAGGTGATTTATCCGCCATTCGTGAGCAGATGGAGAAAAGCCCGGATGATGGTGTGCAGACTTATGATCAGGCCATCTTTAAACTGATTCAGGAGAAAAAAATCAGCGTAGAGGAAGGCATGAAAAATGCGGAATCAGCCACCAATCTGAATGTTATGCTGCGTTTGCAGCGCAGCAGCGGGCGACCGCATGAACGTTGATCTTGTATCGGCCAAAATCCAGTACAGGGTTAATCATTAACAGCAACGGCTGAAGGGCCGCGTTTAAGCAGGGAAAAAACATGCACACAGAAGAAAATGATGAAGTGAAGCAACGCGTACGCACAGCCTATGCGGCAGTAGCAGAAGCCAGTAGCGAAGGCTGCTGTTCGGGCGTAGCCAGTTCCTGTTGCGGTGTGTCAGATGATGAACAGATTAACCGTCTGATTTCCACCCGCCTGGGTTATTCGCAGGAAGATTTGAAAAATGTGCCGGAAGGTGCCGATATGGGGCTGGGCTGCGGTAATCCACGCGCTATTGCCAGCCTTAAAGCTGGTGAAACGGTGCTTGATCTGGGCAGTGGTGGCGGTTTTGATGCTTTTCTGGCGGCGGCTGAAGTGGGTGATGATGGCCGGGTAATTGGCGTGGACATGACTCCGGATATGCTGGCCAAGGCACGCAAAAACGCACGCAAGGGGAACTATAAGAATACCGAGTTTCGTCTGGGTGAAATTGAACATCTACCGGTGGCCGATAACAGTATTGATGTCATTATGTCCAATTGTGTGATTAACCTGTCAACCAACAAGCCACAGGTATTTCGTGAGGCTTTTCGGGTTTTGCGACCGGGTGGTCGTCTGGCTATTTCCGATGTGGTGGCGGCGCTTGAATTACCCGCAGAAATGTTGTCCGACAGTCATCTTTATTCCGCCTGCGTGTCGGGTGCTTCATCCATGCAAGCCTTACAGGAAATGATGGCGGCCGCCGGTTTCAGCCAAATCAACATTCAGCCCAAAGACAGCTCGCGTGAGTTTATTAAAGACTGGGCGCCGGGCACGGGGGTAGAGGATTATGTGTTGTCGGCCAGTATAGAAGCCATTAAACCGGTGAATGAATAAGCAGCAGGACGGGCGCTAACTCAGCCGGACGGCAGTCCGAAGGTAAATACCATAAAACACAGCACTGCCAGCAGCGCAAAGCGGATTAAACGCAGGCCGCGCCTGTTTGTTTGCTTATTCTGCCAGGCTACGCTGAATGCAACCATGCATTGCAGGGCATAGAACAGGGCAAAGGCTCTGGAAGCGTAAGCAATGATCTGGTTGACATTAACCGACCAGGTTAATACCAGCGTTACTATTAAAATGTAACCGGTCATTCTAGAGCGTTATTCCCCACCCTTTGATTTTATCCTATCTTACCTGTGACATTGAATTCACAGGAGAAGACAGCAT
>JAHXHF010000011.1 GCA_025656895.1 gamma proteobacterium symbiont of Bathyaustriella thionipta | reverse complement strand
GATCCCAAGGCTTGCTTATGTTGCACTACGTACACCTCCAATGCCTCAGCGGTTGTTGAGCATGGCTGAGCCATGGGGGTAATCAGGAAGGTATTTATCTGATGGGGCAGGCCAGTGTGCTGGGTTCCATTCCGACCAGTATTCCCACACCCATGATGCCGGTGTTCGAACTGGGACTGATGGCCGATATGATTAAATCAGCACTGACACTGGCCGCTCTGGGTACTATTGATTCTTTGCTGACATCCCTGGTTGCTGACAATATTACCCGCACTCACCATCAATCCGATCGCGAATTAATCGGCCAGGGTATTGGCAACACCATTGCCGGTTTCTTCGGTGGACTACCGGGAGCGGGCGCCACTATGCGCACCGTAGTCAATGTACGAGCCGGCGGACAAACTCCCATTTCCGGTGCTTTGCACGCGCTGGTTCTACTGGCTGTGGTACTGGGAGCCGGCAGTATAGCCCGCTATATTCCGCATGCGCTGCTGGCAGGTATTCTGGTGAAGGTAGGCACCGATATTATTGACTGGGATTATCTGAAGCGCCTGCACACAGCCCCCAAAGCCGGAGTAGCCATGATGTTTACAGTACTGGCGATTACGGTATTTGTTGATTTGATCACAGCCGTTGCCATTGGCATGATTATGGCTTCTTTTGTATTCATGCAGCGCATGGTGGACTTGCAACTGGATTCTATCAAAGCCATTACATCGCCTGATGAAGAAACTCCCCTGAGTGCCGCAGAGGCCGATGCCTTGCGCCAGGCCGATGGCCGCATACTGCTTTACCATATTGCCGGCGCGCTCAGCTTTGGAGCCGCCAAAGGCATGACCCGGCGCCTGGCAGAGTTTGACCAGTATGATGTATTGATTCTGGATTTGTCGGATGTTCCGCAAATTGATTTCAGTGCTACCCGGGCACTGGATGACATGCTGCATGACGCCTGGGATTCAGGCCGGGAAGCTTTTATCGTGGGCTGTAAAAAGCAGGTTTGCGATATGCTTGAAAAGCAGGGCGTTATAGACCACCTGCACGCGGGAGGCATCAAGGAAAGTCGTTTGCAGGCTTTACAGGATGGCTTGCAACTTGTGCGGGAAAGAAAAGCCGGGTGATCCGGCCTGATCCTCCTCCGTAGAAAGGAGGAGGATGAACGGGATTTAGATTTTTGTGTAGGAGAACTTCTGGCCGCCGACACTGGCTTCATACATCAGGCCGCCTTTCAGAATCATGAAAGTAGCCATGCCTTTATGATAACCACGAGCTGCGGTGGTGGCATCATTTTTACCGCCACTGGCACCGGCATTGGAACCGGTGGTAGAAGCATTGGCCGATGCGCCGGCAGTAATAACGGCCGCCTGAGCCTGAGCGCCAAATTCGAAATTGCCACTGGTGAACTCCTGAAGTGCGCGTTTGTCCTCGAAGAAGATAATTTCACTGAAGGCTTCACCGCCCAGCTGAAAGCCGATGCTGGCCTGGGTCAGTGAGGTATTTCCAATGTGTTTGCCTTTTTCGTAAACACGGCCTTTACCATGGGCACCACCTATAATAAAACCGGCTTTACCAACGGTAGGAAAAAGAGCGTAGCCATAAGCGGACTTGAAAAAATGGCTGGAGGTACCGGCCTGTTTGAATATTTTGATGGTATCAGCATAGTCTGCTGCCATCAGTGGCATGCTCAGCATAAGCAATGCGGCCATCATGATATTTTTGATTTTCATAGTGATTCCTTTGGAGTGATGTAAGAATTCGTATAATAGCGCCTTGAACAGCCAATGCAATTGTTTTGCAATACAAAATAGGGTTGGCCGGATACCCTTGCAAGTCAGACGCACATCCAGGATAATCCGTTTTCCCACAGGCGCGTAGCTCAGTGGTAGAGCACTACCTTGACATGGTAGTGGTCGGTGGTTCGATCCCACTCGCGCCTACCAGTAAAATCAAGCACTTACAGTAGATTGTAAGTGCTTTTTTTATGCAAAAAACCTTTGCAGGTGGAATTGCAGGTGGAAAGCGTATTTTTCGGGTTTCCCAAAAGCCTTTTCCATTAATGAATGCAGTCATGAGGCATTAGTTCTCATGCAAACCCCGTCTACAGATTGGCTCAGGTATTCACAGAGCCGAAGGCTGGCGGAGATGATGGCTGGAGGAAATCCCATCCAAAATCTCCACTGTGTAAGTGGTGGTTGTCAAACAGACTCTCACCGCGACAGCGTGTTGCTTGTTTCGTGGGACTCATACACCACAAGCCCGGCTCCACCAGGGATAAGATCAAAATCATGTTCCTGGAACCTGAGATTTTCACTCAACCGATACCACATATCCCGGATTAAATTCTGCCACCTCCTGCATACCCATATAACCTCTTTGGTTAGCAATCAGCCGTGTGCCCTGTACCTGGGCATCCAGGCAGTGATGGGAATGACCGAATATCCATAGATCAATGTCTGCATTGGTGATCAGGTCTTCAAGGTTTGACCAATAGGCTGCCGAAACGGGGCTGACGGCATAATCCGGGTGCTGGCAGAGTGGGTGAGGGCCGTGATGGGTAATCACAACCGTTTTGCCGCTGAAGGGCTCTGCAAGCCGTGCTTGCAGCCAACTCAATTCCTTGAGATGCAGCCATAAAGCATCGGTCGGACTGAACCTTCCGTAGCGCCCGGCCTTTTTGAAACGAATGCGCTTGTGGTCATTGATGTGGGATTGGGCGTATTCACGAGCCAGCGGCTGCGGTGTTTCTGCATCTGCGCAGTAGTCTGTCCATAGTGTGCAGCCCAGAAAACGCACACCCTGCCAGATCCATTCACCGGGATTGAGAACCCGCACGTTTGTAGAGGCCGCCTGTTCCAGCGCGGCTTTCACCTTGTGATACTCGCCTTGATAGTACTCATGGTTTCCCGCCACATAGACAATCGGTTTGCCCAGTGCCTGTGCCTCAATATTGGCCCAATCCACACCTTTGCTGCCGATATCAATGTCACCCGCCAGAATAATCACATCGGCATCGGTTTGCGCAATCATGAACTCCGCTGGAATAGCCTTGGGCGCATGGCTGCTGTCTGATGCTTTCCTGTTCAGTGCATGCCAGGCACGGTAAGCTTCAACATCCGGGATACCCAACTTTTTCCCCCGGATAAACTCATTATGCAGATCACTTAATACCTGGATTTTCATGGCTCGTCGTCTCCCGGTTCACTATCAGAGAAGCGCCTGTTGTTTCGCGCCATCCATTCCTCCGGCGTCATCTGGGATTGTTCACCGCCCCAGCGCTGCCGATATTGCTCGGCTTCCATCAACAGGCAGGCAGGGCAACGCACGCACCAGTATCCAGCCCCGGTCACCCGGAAAGAACCTGGTTGACCGCAGCGCTCACAGATATGCTGTGATTCATCACAAAGTTTTTGCACGCTCTGATGCAGTTCCCGGTTGCTGCCCACCATGTAAAAACGTAATTCGCCAAACTTTTCCTTGATTTGCACCACCCTGGGTTCCAGACCCTGTTTTTCCGCCGCCTTTGTGACATATTCAGAAATACGCCAAAGCAGATCAAACCAGCCATCGTGGCAGGTGAAAAAATAATAATCATCTTCCTTTAGCTGTTCATACAGATCGGGAAATGACCGGTACAGCTTGTCTTTGTTTTCTTCATTCATAATCTTTACCGTGTTTTTGCAGACTGTCCAAAATGTACGCTGTTTGTGCCTTCTCCCGTTCCAGCGGATCGGGATACAGTTTCATCCACGCAAGGGTGTTCAGAAAAGCCTCCCCATCATGAACATAGGCTTGTCCGTGCTGAGGGACTGTTTGACCCGTCAGCCACTTTTTGAAAGCCCCACGCAGCGCGTCATCCCGGATATCGCAAAGTTGTATAAAATCGATACCCCCCTCTGATTGATAAATACGCAAGGGTTTCAATGCAGCAAAACCCCGGCTTTCAACGGGCTGGTCAATTTGCGTTGAACCGCTGCCTCAACCGCTTTTCTGACAACACGCGGAGAAATAGGCCGGATGGATTTTCTGGTAAAACATTTTTCAAACTCGGACAGTTCCTCTGCGCTTAGTGGAGGCAAATGCCCCAGCGGTATTCCATACTGTTCTGCCAGATTGGCCATAGTGGCATGTACCACCGGCCATAGTTGCTGGCCACGGGGTGGTTCAATGCGCATCACCTTCCAGCGTGATAGCAGTGGAGCCTCTATGCCTTCGGTAGTATTGGCCGTGGCTATCCAGTTGATAGGGCGTATATCCGCTGGAATCTGGGCAAACTCATCCACCCAGACGGAGGCATTCTCCGGCTCAAGTAATTGCAGCAGGCTGTCCGTGATGCGACCATTACGGCGGCCATGGCTGCCCTTATCGAGCTCATCCAGAATATATAAGGGGTTGGCTGTCCCGCCAGAGGCCAGATTACGCAGAATGATCGATGGCTGTGCCGAACCCCATCCACGAGCCGTACCGGTAAGATTTCTATTGTCACTACTACCCGCAACACTGATGACCAGGGAGGGCAGAGCCAGCACCTTTCCCAGCCTTTTACAAAATCGGGTTTTCCCCGTACCGGGCAGGCCGACCAGCAGCAAGGGCGGCAGTTTTATCCGGCAGCTACCCAAAAAAAATTGCCCGCTGGCCTGCTGTTCCAGTTGATCGATGACGGTCAGCATCCATGGGAATTCAAGCCGCAGTATGCGAAAAGCCGTTGCGATGGCCCCGGCGTCCGACCAGTTCCGGTAAGGCAAACCCTCATAGAGCGATTCTATGGACTTCAGAGCTGGTTTTTCAGTTTCCTGATCCAGTGCCACTGGCAAGCGGCGATTTCCAAAAGGGAAATGCCGCGCGTGCCGTTTAATAAACATGAGATCTCTCCTTGTTTTTGTTTCTGCGTATCTGTTCAACATATCGATACAAGGTTGGCTTGCTGATCCTGAATTGCTGACAAATGGCATCAACGGTCAAATCGGCCTTGCTGTAAATCTGATAGAGCCGGGCTTGCTGCTCTTTATCCAGAGCCTCCGGCCGACCACCCAGCCGGCCACGCACGCGCGCGGCATTCAGTCCGGCTTGTGTCCGCTCACGCATCAGGTTTTGTTCAAACTCGGCCAGTTGAGCAAACAGGTGGAAAATAAGCGGGCCGTTCTCGCTGCTGGTATTGATGGACTCCTGCAGACTGATTAAGCCAATGCCCCCGGCAGCCAGCTGATTCACCAGCTCGATCAGATTTTTCAGCGATCGGCCCAAACGATCCAGCCGCCACACAACCACCGTGTCACCTTCGCCGGCAAGCTTCAGCAGCTGATGTAATCCCGGATATTCGGCACGCGCACCGCCAAGCGGATCGGTAATGATTTTTTCACAGCCGGCTTTTTTCAAAGCGGCTAATTGAAGCGCTAGTTTCTGGTCATCAACGGACATTCTGGCGTAGCCAATCTGCATTCCCGGTCTCCGTAAGTAAAGTAACTCGATGCGTGTAAGTGTTTGTTTACTATAATAAAATTACTGAGTTTCTTTACTGATTATAGGAACTGCGATTTTTTTTGCAAGGCTTTTTTTCAATGGGAAAAATGGCAGTTGTAATGCCAGAAATAGGAGGGTAAGCCAAGGTGTAGTTTGAGTTTTGGCCTTATGTCGAATTTCTGAGTTAGACAGTAGTCGTCAAATATCGGCAAAGATCGGTTGACATAGAGTGACAGGGCGCATACTTTTTAATGAATCAGCTTAGAAAGGCTATAGGGCATCTCTATATTAGTGTTCCCATGACGGCCATTCTCAGGCTAATAGCTATGAACTCATCGCTCACAAAATTATTAGGAATATTGATATGGAAGACCGCTGGTTATCAATAACCGAGATATGCCAATACCTCGGCGTCAGCAATGACACGGTCTACAAGTGGATAGACAGGCACAGCATGCCTGCTCACCGGATGGGGCGATTATGGAAATTCAAGAAAGATGAGGTCGATGACTGGGTAAAGGCCGGTGGCGCTGACCAAACGAACAGAAATAGAGCAGAATGAATACTGGGAAATACAGTATGTCATTCACCACAGGCGCGCTCTTTCGCCAGGAGTCCGTGGATCTGGCAGAAATATATATGGATATAGGTGACTGGAATAAAGTGCGCGAAGAAGTTGTTGCCAGAAATCTTCTTCAGGTACGGACAATCGCAAGTGCTAAGCGTAGATTCCAGGAAATATGTTTAAGATTGAAACATCTCAATGCTGATGAGCTTGAGCTTCTTGTCGAAGGTGATCACCAGGAACAAGTCTATCTGCTCTGGATAGCAATTTGTCGGCACCATCGTTTTCTTTATGAATTTTCTGTTGAGGTAATCAGAGAACGGTTTCTTACGCTCAGGTACGACCTGGGTTACGAAGATTTTGATGCGTTTTTTAATGCAAAAATGGAGTGGCATGATGAGCTGGAAAAAGTGGCCACATCTACAAGAAGCAAGCTTAGACAAGTGTTGTTCAGAATGTTGCGTGAGGCTGAAATATTGGGCTCTGATAACGCCATCATCCCCGCAACATTGAGCCCTCGATTGATTAATGTGATTTGCAATCATGCAAATCAGGATCTGTATCTGTTTCCCATCATGGAAACAACATTTCAGGGATGCGCAACATGAACACCGATCTAGGTAGGGCACCAGTCAAGGAACGTTATCAGCATCTGTTAACACTCATCGGGAGTGAGCGTTTTTTGAAAAAGCAGGGGCTGGGTAATGAGGTGCCTTTTTTCGTGTGCCCTTACAAGCCTGAAGAAGCCGTGGAGATGGCGCGTCTGCGAGGGCAGCTTGTCAATAAATTAGCACAAACGGGTATCGCCATATTGGATATAAACCTGTATGACCTGGCGATTAAAATACTGAAAAAGGAAGGTGACTGGGAATGGTGTGTGGAAGAAGAGCAGTCCGTATCCAAGGAAGAACTCAAGGAAGAGCTACAGTCTATGCTTGATGTAGAAACCGTACTCACGCCGGCAATTGAAGAGATAATGGATGCTTCAGCATTCCAGGTGATGTTTCTATCGGGGGTGGGCGAGGTTTTTCCCTATATCCGTTCGCATAATGTGCTCAATAATCTGCAAAAGACAGCAAAAGAGAAACCGACGGTGATGTTTTTTCCGGGGGAATATACACACTCCCTGGAATCGGGCGCTTCATTGGAGCTGTTCGGGCGATTGCATGATGACAAGTATTATCGGGCATTTAACATTTATCATAGTGAAGTATAAGAAGGCGAACCACAGATGAACACGGATAGACACAGATTATTCGTTGTGATGAAGGAAGTAGAATTGTATTTTTCTTTTTTATCCGCGTGCATCTGTGTGAATCTGTGGTTAAACAAGGTATTCAATTATGACGCTTAAAAACATTTTCCAGAAGCCCGTTGATCGCAACATTGAAGGTGTAATCAAGGCGGATGATGATGCGAGCCTGCGCCTGGAACTTGATGAGTACGTTATAACCAATGAGGTGGAAAAACGTCTCGATGCCTTTCTGGATGCCTACAATAATTACCAGGATGCGAACGGCGTATGGGTTTCCGGTTTTTTCGGTTCAGGTAAATCACACCTGCTGAAAATGCTGGCGCTGGTTCTGGAGAACCGAAAGGTGGAAAGCGAAAATGCCGCAGAACTATTTCTATCCAAGCCAGCCTTCAAGGATAATGAAATCCTTCGGGGAGACCTGAATAAAGCCGTCGCAATCCCGTCCAAAAGCATCCTCTTAAATATTGATCAAAAGGCTGATGTCATCAGTAAAACCCAGCTCGATGCGTTGCTATCCGTCTTTGTGAAAGTGTTCAATGAGGAATGTGGATACTATGGAAAACAACCTTATGTTGCCGAGTTTGAGCGTGATCTTGACTCAGATGGTTTGCTTGATGCCTTCAAGGCCAGGTTCAGGGAGATCGCTTCTAAAGAGTGGGAATGGGCCAGGCAGCGCAGCAAGCGCATGACTGCTCAGATAGACGAGGCCTATAACGCGGTCGCCGGGCAATCCGTCAGTCAGATACTGGATAAGTACCGTAGTGACTATCGCCTGTCTATTGAAGATTTTGCAGAACAGATCCTGGCATACATTGACCGGCAAGGCGCGGATTTCCGGCTGAATTTCTTTGTCGATGAAGTAGGCCAGTACATCGCCGATAACGTCAAGCTAATGACCAATCTGCAAACCATCGCAGAAAGCCTGGCGACGAAATGCAGAGGTCGTTCCTGGATTATTGTCACCGCGCAGGAGGATATGAATTCTGTCGTGGGTGAAATGGGTAAACAGGAAAGCAATGACTTCACAAAAATTCAGGCGCGTTTCAAAAACCGGATGAAGCTGACCAGTCAGGATGTGGCCGAGGTGATTCAGAAACGCCTCTTGCTAAAGAACGACAGAGGGGTCAATGAATTATCCGATCTTTACCATAACCAGGAAAACAACTTCAAGACGCTTTTTGACTTTGCAGATGGGTCACAAACGTATCGAAACTTCCAGGATAGAGATCACTTCATCCACAGTTACCCGTTCATCCCCTATCAATTCGCATTGTTTCAGTCTGCAATTCAGAACCTTTCGCTGCACAGTGCGTTTGAGGGCAAGCACAGCTCCGTGGGTGAGCGATCGATGCTCGGAGTGTTCCAACAGGTCGCTATGCATATCGCAGACCACCAGATAGGCCAGCTGGCCACCTTCGATTTAATGTTCGAAGGCATACGCACGGTTCTGAAATCACAAATACAGCGGGCGGTTATTCAGGCGGAAAACCATCTGGATAACCCTTTTGCTGTGCGTGTCCTCAAGGCCCTGTTTCTCGTCAAGTACGTAAAAGAGTTCAAGGCAACCGTGCGTAACCTGTGTGTGTTGATGCTGGATGATTTCAATCAGGATCTTCCCGCGTTGCGAAACAAGGTAGAGGAAGCACTCAATCTTCTGGAACAACAGACCTATATTCAGCGTAATGGTGAACAATACGAATACCTCACCGATGAAGAAAAAGATGTTGAAGAGGAGATCAAGAACACCGAGGTTGAATCGAGCGAAGTCGCGGTTGAGCTGGAAAAAATCGTCTTCGATCACATCATCAAGAACAAGAAAATACGCTTTGATGGCAACGACCAGGACTACCCCTATGGGCGCAAACTGGATGACCGGCTGCACGGCAGGGAGCATGAGTTAGCGATTCATGTCATCACGCCCTTTCACGAAAACGCAGAAAGTCTGGATGTGTTGCGCGGGCAATCCATGGCGCGACCAGAACTCATGGTCATTATGCAACCGGATGATCGGCTTATGCGTGACATCACACTCTATAAACAAACCGAAAAATACATTCGGCAGAACATCTCAATGACTCAACAGGAAGGGGTCAAACGGATCCTGGAGAGCAAGGGCTTTCAGAACCGGGAACGCTACTCGGGTATTCAGCAACGTGTAAAAAGCCTGCTTGGACAGGCCGGGATGCTTGTCTCTGGCGGCGATGTCGAGATTGGCAGTAGCGATGCCCAGTCAAGAATCATACAGGGCTTCCACGAACTGATCCGCCGCACCTATCCCAATCTGAGCATGCTCAGAGGCATCGCCTATACCGAAAACGATGTTTCAAAGTATCTCCAGTATTCACAGGAGGGGCTGCTCGGGAATGATGTCACCTCGCTGGCGGAGTCAGAGCAGGAGCTGCTTGCCTTCATTCAAAGCAACAGCCGGGGCGGGGTCAGGACAACGCTGAAAACACTGATAGAGAAATTCGAATGCAAACCCTATGGCTGGTACTACGCGGCGATACTTTGCACCCTGGCGATGTTGTGTGCCAGAGGCAAGGTGGAAGCGCGTAGAGATAGTAATCTCCTTGAGGAAGATGATCTGCAACATGGCTTACTCAACAGCCGTGGTCACGCCAACGTGGTGCTGGAACCGCAGATCGACTTCACGGCCTCTCAGGTGCGTAATCTCAAGGAATTCTACGAGGATTTCTTCGATGCCCCCCCGCAGGCGGGGGAATCGAAGGCCCTGGGTAAAGACACGGGTACGGCCATTGAAGAACTGATTAATCAGTTGAATCTGCTGGTTGCACAGGCCGATCAATATCCCTTCCTCAATTCGCTTGTCCCGGTTGTCGAGCAATTGGCGGCCATCTCCGGGAAACCCTATACCTGGTATCTGACCGAGCTACCTGGTCAGGAAGATGAGCTTCTGGATCTCAAAGATCAACTGATTGATCCGCTACGAAAGTTCATGGGCGGCCCGCAAAAAGCCATCTACAGGCAGGCAAAACGTTTCCTGCAGGATCAGGAAGCGAATTTCACCCATATAAAGGGTGAGGAGGTCAGGCAGATTCGATCTGTTCTGAATGATCCACAATGCTTCAAGGGCAACCGCATCCAGCAGTTGAAGACAGAACTGGGTGAACTACAGGGAAAAGTCGATCAGAAAGTGCAGGAAGTACGCGTACAAACCATAGAATCACTTAGAACCATGCAGTCACGCATGCAGAGCATGGATGAGTATAAAAAGCTCCCGGAAGAACGAACCGAGGAACTGGATGCGCCATACAAAGAACTTGTCGATCACATCAATCAACAGCCCTTGATCGCAGTCATCAATGACCGGATGCGCTATTTCGAGGAACAGGGTTATCAAACGCTACTGGCAAAAATGGTTGAAATGGCCAACCCGAAGCCAGCAAAAACAGATACGACAGCTGGTGATGATTCGGAACCCCGGGTGGCAGAGCCGGAGATCGAAT
This sequence comes from gamma proteobacterium symbiont of Bathyaustriella thionipta, assembly GCA_025656895.1. Lineage (GTDB taxonomy): Bacteria > Pseudomonadota > Gammaproteobacteria > Chromatiales > Chromatiaceae > JAHXHF01. The sequence goes on along the minus strand of JAHXHF010000011.1, from coordinate 2,381 downwards.
ATATTTCCACCCGAAAACTCAAGGTATCTTTCAACAAGGCCTGGCTGGCGAATGAAGCCGATGTCGATGAATATCTGCAACAACTACGCAAGGCCTTGTTGCGTGAGATTGAAGCCGGCAAACGGATACAGGTCTAGGAACCACGAATGGACACCAATGAACACGAAATCGATAAGTTGATTCAGCAGGGCGAGGGACTCACCACCGAATTCAAAAGCTGTCGGAAGCAGATAAACAGGGATGTTTACGAGACGGTTTGTGCTTTTCTCAATCGTCATGGCGGGACCTTACTTCTTGGTGTTCAGGATTCAGGTGAAGTACAAGGGATTGAACCTGATGCAGTGGCACAGATAAAAAAGGATTTCGTTACCGCGATCAATAACCCACAGAAAATATCGCCGCCCACCTATCTTTCTATTGATGAACCGGTGGTTAAAGGCAAGCAGATTCTGCATATCTTCGTTCCAGAGAGTTCTCAGGTACATCGTTGTAACGGGCGTATCTATGACAGAAACGAGGACGGTGACCTGGATATCACCGAACATACAGAACAGGTTGCCAGACTGTATCAACGCAAGCAGGCAAGCTATAGCGAAAACAAGGTTTATCCCAGGGTTCAGGTTGAAGACTTGCGGGTTGACTTGATTGACCGGTGCCGAAAACACGTTCGTATCAACCGGGAAAACCACCCCTGGGTGGATATGGATGATCTGCAACTCATCAAAAGCGCCCAGCTCTATCAGACAGATCCGGAAACCGGAAAGTCGGGTGTCACGCTGGCCGGCATTATGCTGCTGGGAACAGATTCATTAATCCTGCAAGTTTGCCCTGCCCATCGTACCGATCTGATCCTGCGTAAAGTCAATGTCGACCGATATGATGACCGGGATCTGGTGCGCACCAATCTAATAGAAAGTTACGATCGAATTCTTGCCTTCATTAAAAAACACCTTCCAGATCCCTTCTACCTGGAAGGAATAGAGCGCCGAAGCCTGCGCGATGCAATTTTTCGGGAAGTAGCGTCAAATATTCTGATTCACCGTGAATATACCAGCGGTGTCCCGGCACGGCTCATTATCGAATACGGACAGGTAACGACCTATAACGCCAACCGGCCGCACGGCTTTGGCGCCCTCAACCCGGAAACCTTTGCCCCTTATCCCAAAAACCCGGTGATGGGCGCGTTTTTTCGGGAAATCGACCGGGCGGACGAACTTGGTTCCGGAATGCGCAAGCTGATGATGTATGGCGAAAAATATGGTGATGAAAATCCACAGCTCATTGAAGGTGATGTGTTCCGTATGATTATCAGTGTGCCCGAGTTCGGTGACAACCCGGCTGTCGTACCCACAATTGAACCTGCTGCCCCGCAAGTTACCCCGCAAGTTACCCCGCAAGTTACCCCGCAAGTTACCCCGCAAGTCACCCCGCAAGTAGAAAAACTGATTGCGGTACTGAGAGGAGAGATGGCACGTGCTGAATTGATGGATACACTCACGCTCAAGGATCGAATGCATTTCAGTCGGGAATATCTACAGCCCGCCCTGGAAGCAGGTTATATCGAAATGACTATTCCAGAAAAACCCAACAGTCGTTTGCAGAAATACCGGCTTACCGAAAAAGGCCGACTGTTATTGCGTAGCCTAAAATTTGGAACCACAGATGAACACAGATAAACACAGATTTAAAAATCAGGATAAATATCCGTGTCCATCCGTGTCCATCTGTGGTTCAAAAGACTTTTAAATGGATACTTCAAAACTAAAAAAATTTGCCCAACACGCCCGCCGCAGCCTGATCGAGCAGGTGAGCAACAAGCTCAAACTGGTGCTGGCACAGGACAGTGCGGCCCGGCGTGAAAGTGCAGAGACCGTAAAGAAGCTGGAAAAGCAAATCCAGGCACATGGCCGCGAGCCGGTGATCGAAAAGGTGGCCTATATCTGGTTTAACCGCTTTTGCGCCCTGCGTTTTATGGATGTAAACCGCTATACCCGCATTGGCGTGGTGTCACCTGCCGAGGGACAGTTCCAGCCGGAGATTCTGGCTGAGGCCAAAATGGGCCATATTGATGAAGGCATGGTGAATGATGCGGCCAGACAAAAGATCTTCGCCCTGCTTGACGGCAAAACCCCCAGCCAGAACCCACAGGCCGAGGCGTACCGGCTGCTGGTCGTGGCGATCTGCAATTACTGGCATGCTTCGATGCCATTCATGTTTGAGCGGATAGCCGATTTCACCGAATTACTGATGCCCGAGGACCTGCTCTCGGACAACTCCATACTTAGCCTTACAGTAAGCGCCAATAAATCAGCACCTATTATTTCACCTGTACATCGGTAACACTTTCTCCTGAGTATTTCACAGGAGATGATCATGGATAA
>JAHXHF010000301.1 GCA_025656895.1 gamma proteobacterium symbiont of Bathyaustriella thionipta | reverse complement strand
CTTTTCTCTTCTTTCTTTCGCTCATTGGTTCATTTCTCCCATCACAGAGTACAGCTTAAACTACTGTCTTGATTATGGGGTCCACTTTACGGATTCGATCCGGTTCTATAACAGCAGGGTCAATCTGAATTTTCTGATGGTCTGTTTCATGCTGCCGGACCAACAGTCTCAGGTAATCACGAATATCATCGTAGATCATGCCATCAAAAATAAGGCGAAGGCGGATACCGCATACCGACGTGGGGAGCTAGACGAACAGGCGTTTCAGAATCCAAATTTTCCTTGATTTTCCTCGGCCATGCACCAATAATACCTGTAGCTCATCTGCCATGTGTAGAAGGAGTAACGAGGCCGTCCTTTGGGGCGGCCTCAGCCTTTCTGGGCCTTGCTCTGCCAGTACGCCTCGTATTCCCTTAGCAATTTTCGCTGTCTGTGCGGCTGTTCCACGAGGTAGGCCGTCCAGGGCAGAATATACTTGCCCCGGTCTGCCAGGATTACCAAGTAGTTTTCCTGCTCAAACCATAAACAGATGCGTTTCTCTCCCCGGCGCTGGTTCTCCCAGACCTTTACCGCCTCGTCGGCATCGTGCTCGATGATCGGCCTTGGCCAGCGAATCCGCTCACAGCGGCGAAAATCCGGTGTTCGGTCCTCTTCTACAGAGCCTTCCTGGATCATGTGCCAGAAGGTGGCCTCTTTTCCTTGTGTTAGCGGGTGCCGCTTCAAGCCCAGGCGACGCCCCTGGAACAGCGGCTTGCTATCGACGAAATCCTGTTTGAAGTAGCCATAGATGGCCTCCAGATACGACTCCCAATCACCACCAAAGTCAGAGAACAGCACCAGCGGTGGCAGCCAGTCAGGCTCATCCATCATCCTTGCACCTCACTCGCACGCCAACGGAACAGATTGACCTTGTCCTCCCGGTACAAGGTAGTTTTGGTCAGGCCGTAGCCGGAACGTTGCTGGATTCTCGCAATCAGCGCTTCCTTGGCCTTGTTCCCCTGTAGCCCCCGGTTGAGGTAGGAGATGGCGCCAATCAGCAAATCCGCCAGCTGCAGTTGTTCGATTTCGTGGGAATGGACGAGTTGTACGCGCTCGATGACATTGCGCGAAAAGTCGTACATGTTGTTGCAGAGCACTTCGTGCAGCTTGGCGGCCTTCTCCGCACCCCGGGTGTCCTTGATGTCGAGATAGACCCGGTAGCGGGCATCAGGGCGGAAGATTACCTTCAGCATGTCGAAGTACATCTTGTAGTACCAGGTGTCGTGATTCTGCCCCGGTATGGCGTCATGCCGCAGCTTCGACTTGTCCGGCACGATCAGGGCGCGGAAATGTAGATCGTCATCATCGAAGAAGTAATCCACCAGGTCGAGGTACAGGCCAACCTTCGCCGATGAAACCTTGGTCCACTTCACTTCAAAACCTGGTGCAAGCCCGTGCTTTTGCTTGATCTCCCGCAGACGCACCGCGATCTCCCGACTTTTGTCCAGCGGACACCAGATGGCGCCCAGCACCATGGCCTTCTGCTGGTCGTGCTCCAGGTGACAGGACTCGTCACAATAGACGTTGAAGATTTCGCTCATGCGGTCAGGCTCCCTGTCGCTTTCATTTCAAGACCTTTTCCAGCCGGGCAACGAGTTTCAGCGCCTTGTCCAGTTCGGCCTGATAGAGCGGCGCTTCGCCCCAGTGCGCGGCCGGGTTCAATACCCGGTCCTTCATGCGAATAACGGCGTCGATGGTTTCCATGGCCTGGGCCTGCTGCCAGGCGGTACCGGAGAGGAACTGGCGGAGGTGGCGTCTGTGCGCCTTCAGCTTCCCCTTGGCGGCGGCGTCGAGTGAAGCATCGGCATCCAGGTCCGCATCCGAGGCGCAGACGAGCTTGTCACGGTGCTCCTCCGGCGTGCCGGCTATGACCTTTTTGTACAGGGTCATGGGGATCTGTTGTTCCAGGTGCTTGCGCGCGGCCTTGAGGTCTTCGCTAAGCGAATGAAACTCGCCGGGGCGCAGCGTCTGGCCCATGGCGAAACGGCGGTAGCGTTTCGCCGTCTCCTCGGCGGCCTTGCGCAGTTGCAGGGCGGCCTCTTCCAGGTCGTGGCCGTTGATGTATTGCCGGGCCTTTTCGATCGGGTTCTTGCTTGCCTCGGCGGTGATGCCGGTTCTGGCATTGCCCTTCAAGGTACGGACGCACCAGTCGCCCAGATCATCGCCGATCAGCCGCTGAAACTCGCGGAAGAACCCAAGGTCATGGGTGAGGATGATCTTCTGGTAGTTGTCGAACTGATCCGAGAGCAGGATTTCTACCACCTTCATGCGGTTGCTCATGTCGAGGCTGACCAGCAGGTCATCGAGTACCAGCAGTTTCAGGTCAGAGTCGTGCAGATTGACCAACGAGGCGGCAAAGCGGACCGACAGGGCAAGCTGGGTGAGCTTGGCTTCGTTGAGGAAGGCTTGCGGGCGGTGGACGGTTTGGCTGCCGATCTGGATGCCGAATTCGATGACCGGGCGTGTGAAACAGAAATCGTGCTGGTTGGAGCCGGTTGCCGATGGCGGCGTGGTCACGCCCAACTTGAGCGTCACCTTCGCCGGATCATCCGCCGAGAAGTGCTGGTCGTAGAAACGCCGCGCCTCGGTGCTGATGGCATCAACGATGCCGGGGAGCATGGTAGCAAAGTCGTCGGTTTTCCTCTTGAAAGACGAATATGTGTCTGCTCCGGCTGTTCGGGGCAGCCGGTCAGGATTCGGATCGCCCGACTTGATGGCGTTCCATACATCCAGCGGCACGTTTCCGCCCGTTGACACGCAGAACGGCAGGATCTCCTTCTCGAACAGTGGCCAGATGTTGAATTTCTCGGAATTGCTGAAATCCGAGAAGCCGAAAAAGAAGCGGTAGGTGATGAAGTCGCTGGCGAGGTTACCCTTCAGAATGGCTGGTTGGTTGAAGGTGCCGTGATCGGCCTGGCTGATGCGATAGGTGGTGTCGTTTCGGGTGGCGGTATCCCGCAGGGTCAGCGCGATCTCGCCGGGTTTGGAGGCGGCGTCTTCGTGGATGTTGAGCAGGTTTTCTGGATTGTCGGGGTCAAAATACTTGGCGATGGCGTGTTGCGGCCGCTTTCTGGCGCTTTGCAAAAAGGTGTACAGCGCCCAGTAGAGGGAGGACTTGCCCGAGCCGTTGGGGCCGTACACCAGCAGATGGCGGCCTTCGAGGTTCAGCGTGAAATCGCGGAAGGCCTTGAAGTTTTGGATCTCGATGCGGTGAAGCCTGGATTTCATACCGCCCCGTGCTCCTTGATTACGGCGAGCAGGTCCGGGCTGTCGGCGGTGAGGCGCAGCAGACGGTTGCGGATGGGGTGGTCGGGGGCGTTGGCAGTCTTGTAGAACTGCTCTACGAATGCCTTTTGTTCCTGTTCCGATGTGTCGGGGTCATAGTTTTCCAGCAGCGGCCTGACCTCGGTATGGAACAACAGATCCCGGTCGCGCATGTGCTCATGGAAATAGCACTCCATAACACAGGCGTCGATCAGGTTTTCCAGAAACTCATAAGCGGAACCGTCACCCCTGCCCCGATTTCTTGAGAACTGGATCAATGGAGCCAGCTGATCAAAAATATCCCCTTCTTCGGCAGTCGGTTGTTTTATGGGTATCTGGTCAACAAAAATCTTTCTAACCTCGTAGGTATTTCCCATTAACTCCGGAAAATTGTCCCGGAAGCAGCATCGGAACAATGAGGAATTAAGAATGCCTATCAGGTAAGTCAGGGAATCACCATTACCGGTTATGATGAAGCCTTTATCATTAGTAAAGAAATGTGTATTTTCATCAAAATAAAACGGCAAATACTTCGTCATATTTGGATAAATGATCTTGGGTTTGGCGAACTCCTGGTGGTAGCTGATTGAGTCCTGCGTCTCGAACCAGCGATAGGAACCCGCCTTTCGCCCATTCCACTTGCCACCCGACCAGCCTCTTGGCTTCGGTTCAAGTCGCTCCCTGTATGCTGAGAGATGATCGACAATGGGCTTGGGTAGTGTATTCAGGTCATACCCCAACGCCGGGAACGTGGCAATCATCCACGTCCCATCCCAATTCGTCCCATACCGTTCCACGAACCGCCCGCGCAGCAGGGGCACGATGATCTCATCGCAGGCCGGGTCTTCCGCGATCATGGCGTCACGCTGTTCGCTGGTGATGTAGAAGGCGTCGTTGAAGCCGGTTAAAACGCCTCGATAGATATTTATATCCCACTGCTCGAGCGGCACGCCCTGCGCCTCGACCAGGTCTTTGATGCGTTGGCGGTCCTTTGCCAGCACCACCCAGGGGTTGGCGTCGAGGTGGGTCTGCATTACCGAGTTGGCCTCGAAATAACCCGCCGGGTCGGCCATGGCCGACCGGTCATCGGCGGCATAGCAGGAGAGGGTTTTGTGTTGTGATGGTTCCTTGCTGAAATTCAGCACGCAGGTATAGGTGGTGGCCGCGCCAAAATTCTGCGCCATGCCGAAATCCAGCACCTTGTTGGTGTTGACATCGCTGGAGAGGAAGGCGCGCAGCTTTTTGCCATATCCCGCACGCATCCATTTGTTCGAGGTAATGTAGGAGAGGTGCCCGCCGTCGCGCAGCAGTTGCGCGCCGCGTTCATAGAACAGGCAGTAAATGTCGGCGGTGGCGGCATAGGTCTGGTATTGCTGCGCCACCCAGATGTCCTTCTGCGCCTTGGGGAACTTCTGTATCTGGATGTAGGGCGGATTACCGATTACCACATTAAATCCATCCCTGATGCCGTACATCCATTCAGGCTCAAAATAGGATGCACTGGCATTTTGATCATAAGGATCCCATTGTGAGTAGAGTGCCGCCTTGTCACTATCCCACCCCCCACTTATTAACTCAGTCTCAATTTTATTTCTGAGCTCCTTGTCCCGTTCGCGGTATTTCTTCTTGGTCTTTGGTGTTTTAGCATTGAATATGTTATGCCGAACTCGTTTAAGCTCATTTTTTAGCTTTTTGAGCTCTCCAGATTCAATTAGTTCGATTTGGAACCCAGATTTGTCTATTTGAATTAATGTGTTAGCCGCCACAAATTTTGTTTCCAAATTTGGCAAAGGGCGTATACCAAAATTCTCCTTATTTGAATCGGCAGGTTGATCGACAATCAGAGAAATAAAGAATCTGAGCTTACTGACCTGCGTTGCAATAGATTTAATGTCAATACCATAAATACAGTTTTCGATAAGATAAAGCTTGCGACCGTATGCTAGATCGTTATTACTAAACGCTTCAGCGATATCTTCCTTTCGCCCTTCAAGCTCCTGGATTGTTTGTTCTCTAATCGTTGTATCATCAATTGATTCTGCCATTGCGATAGTGTCGTTCACTTTTTCTACTTGTCGGTTACGCCACAGTTTATTGTTTTTGTCGAGCTTTCCAAGTATAAATTCAAGCTTATGCAATATACCCATCGGGAACGCACCAGACCCACAAGCGGGATCGATAATCTTACAGTTATCGATGGCTTCGATTAACGCTCTTTTCTCTACCTTTGAGAATGCATGTTCTTTCTCTGTATAGGAAAACAGGATATCGAGACCCTCCTCGGCATCGCCTTCCGACACATTTGGACAAGCAGAGTGTAGCTCCTTACCTAAATAAGACTTGAGAGATTCATCCACCATATAGTCGACTATTATTCTAGGCGTATAGAACGAACCTGTCTGTTTACGTGCAGTGGTTTTTGTCTCGGGGTTATATGAAGCGAGCAGGTTTTCGAAAACCTTCCCTAGTAGCTCAGGATCTAGGGCTATCTCCTGGTCTATAGGTGTATTTTCAACGATTGTGAATTTATAGCTATTAAGAATATGGATTATCCCTCTTACTTTTTCTCTTTTCCGTTTAGCGTCTCCATATGCATGGCTGAGATCGATACTTACTTCTTTTCCAAAAAACAAAAAATCTGGCACATGCAGCTTATTATCATTACGATCAGAGAATCCATCTTCATAGATTATGACATCACCACCCTGAGGTCCTTTCCTGGTTGGATGGGGCTTATCCAGGCATTCAAAGAGCCCACCATTCATGAACGGCACCACAGACTCCAGTTGGTCTATGAATTCGTCAGGATGTTTAAAAAACTTCTTGTAACGCAAAAGCGTCGTAATATTTCTATGTTGCTGACGTTCGTTTCGGAACTGCCGCTTACCTTGCGTTTGATTTAACGTCGCAAAGAATAGATTTTGTAAAATAGCTTTATAAAAGACGGTCTGCCGGGAATCAGGATCAAAATTATTCAACGTATCCTTATGAAGCGCATTTCTATCAAACAGCGCTTCTGGAATAAGACCTTTTTCCTTTACAAACCAGACAAAAAGCAACCTGGTGAGCAACCGGATCAGATTTTTCGCGTCGTGTGCCTTAATGTCATCCTTGCTACTAAGAAGATCTCTATCTGCTTCAATACTATCAAAAGGAAAGTGGATATTCTCAAGCGCCCAAAAATACCAGTTGGAAAGCTCCTTATAGAAGCGCTCATTGAGCAGTTCGACGTTGAAAATGTCTTCCCAGGCGGCGTGCAAGGCGTCGAAACTGTGGATATTGGTTTTCGCCACCAGGGTGGGCAGCGCGAAGGATTGCAGGATGTACAGGTGCCCCCGGTGAGGATTAGCCAGGGCTATGTTGCGGATGATGGTGACCTTGCCCAGCACATCCTTGTCGGCGTCGCGCTTGTTGAGCCGCCGGTTGATGACGGCAATGGAGAGCCGATCCCGATGCTTGATGAACACCATTACCGGCATGGGGAAGACGCGGTTCAACTGGCGGGCGATGGCGGTGAGCTTGCCGCGGGCGTAGTCGCGCTGTTTCAGTTCGATGGCGAAGAACAGGTAGGACTGCAACAGACCGGCGTTGATCGCATCATTCTTGAACAGTGTGTTCTGATCGGACAGCTCCTCGTCGGTGAGCTGGAACAGGATGTCGGCCTTGAGCCAGTCATTGAACAGGGCCTTTTCCTTGTTCAGTTCCACATCGGGGTTGTGTTCGGCCAGCAGTTGCAGGAAGGCCCGAGGGTCGGAGCCGGGGATCTCGATGGTCTTGTCGCTGCGGTAGCCCAGGGTTTCGAGTAGTCCGATGGCGGCATCGTGCAGTGGCCGGGATTCGAAGGATTGCAGCGCGGCGCGGATGTCGTTTCGCAGGTCGTTGTCGCTATTGATCGGCATGGCCGGCATCCTTATCCATAATGATCAGCCAAGTGATCAGTTCAAAGTCATCGGCGTGTTTCGCCTGCTTGCTGGCGTCGGTGAGCTTGCCGCCCCGGCCCGAGAACAGGTTGCCGGTGGCTTTGCGGGTGAACTGGGCGGCGATGGCGGCGACAGCCTTTTCCAGCAGCTCGCTATAGCGGCCCATCTCTTCACCGTTGGAGGTGCGCTGGTCGAATAATTCGCAGAGCTGTTTGTAGGGCTCTTGCTGTCCCTGGCAGACAGCGCGGAAGATTTCCAGGATTTGTTTGGGCGCGGTGAAGTTGTAACGTACTTCGCCATCATCTCTGATATACACCAGAAAATATGGCTGGAGTGCATTGACGGCTTCGTTGCCTTTGGCTTCCTGATTTTGTTTCAGGCAGTAGATAACACCCGGTTTAATGGTTTGGTATTCGCTGTGAGGCGGGACGACGGCATAGAGACCAAATGGCGCTTGTTCCAGCACGTCTTTGTTTGATTCGATATAGTTAGCAAGCTCCATACGAAAATCATCTAATGTAAATTCATTGAGTGATACGGTTTCGTTGAAGTCTTCCAGGTCCAGCACTTCATCTTTGAGCCTGAGTAGCTGTTTGTCCCGGTAGCGTAAATCTTCGTGGATCAGCTCTTCCAGGTCTTCTGCTTGCAGGACGTTATCTTCAGCAGTGGCGGCAATATCGACCAAGGCCATGCGCGCCTCGACGCGGTTTTTCAGGTCGATATATTTGTTCAGGTCCTCGGTGGGCCAGAAGTTCACCAACTGGATTTTTCTGTTCAGGCTTCCGATACGGTCGATGCGACCGAAGCGCTGGATGATGCGCACAGGATTCCAGTGGATGTCGTAGTTCACCAGCAGGTCACAGTCCTGGAGGTTCTGGCCCTCCGAGATACAGTCGGTGGCAATGAGGATATCAATTTCACCTTCCTGGGGCATGGATTTTATCTTGTCCCGCTGTTTGGCCCGTGGTGAAAAATTGGTGAGGATCTGGTTGAAATCCGCTTTTCCAAAGGTAGCCTGGTTGGCCTTAGCGCCACCGGAGACCAGGGCGATATGGACATTCAGCGTTTCCCTGGCCCAGTCGCGCAGGTTATCGTAGAGGTAGGCGGCGGTATCGGCAAAAGCACAGAACACCACGATCTTGTGGTTTTCCTCGCTTTTGCTGTTGATGGTTGGATTGTTGACCTTCTGCTCGATGAGCTTGCGCAGGTCGGCCAGCTTGGCGTCACGGTCCGGGGTGACATCGTTGGCGTTTCCAGCCAGTATAAGCAGTTGTTGCTTGTCCTTGTCCAGATCAGCAAGCCATTCCTCAACTCGCAGATGCGCCATGGGGACTTTCAGCTTGCCGCCAACCTGGAATGCCTCAGCCAGATCCTCGTCTTCTTCTCCTGGTTCGGCGACATAGTCCTGGACGATCTCCTCGTTTGTATCGGGCTCGTGTTTGCGATACTCCCGCAGACGCCGCTCCAGATCTTCGATCTTCTCGATGGTTCGCTCCATGGTGATGTTGAAGGAATAGACGGAGCTTTTCAGACGCTTGAGGAAGTTCACCTTCATCATGCCGATCAGGAAGTGCTCGCGATTCGCCTGGGAGAAGTTCAGCACCTTGCCTTTCTCGTACTGCTCCCTGAATTCCTCCAATACATATTTTGTGGGATTGAACAGTGAGAGCTGGTAGTTGGAGATTTCATCGTTCAAACGATCATAGGAGAGAAAACGCCCCTTCAGATCAATCTCCGAGAACATGGATAGCGGCTTTTTCCGCTTCGGAAATTGACCGATCTGTTCTACCGAAGAACGGTAGTAGCGCTGGATATGCTTGCGGGAGCGGGCAATGGTCAGCTCATCCAGTAACGTAAAAAAGCTGGCTGACAACTTGTCGATCAGTTCGCGGGCATCCTTTTCACCTGACTTTCTTGCCCATTCGGTGAAGGTCCTTTGCGCGGTAGCCAGGGTGTCTTTCAGGCTACGAATACCGAAACTGTCGGCAAACTCGCCATCCCGGCCCTCGGTGACGAAATAAATCTGGTTACGCAGGTCTTTGAGGTTGTTGTTGACCGGCGTGGCGGACAGCAGCATGACCTTGGTTTTCACCCCGGCCTGGATGATGTCCTCCAGCAAGCGTTCGTAGCGGCTCTTGCGGATCAGGTTGCCGTCTTCGTCCCGCTTGCCCTTGGTGTTGTTTCTGAAATTGTGGGATTCGTCGATAACAACCAGATCGAAATTACCCCAGTTGAGGGTTGCCAGATCAATGCCATCCACCTTGCCCGAGTCTCTGGACAGGTCGGTATGCGACAGCACGGTGTAGGCGAATCGGTCTTTCAGGAAGGGATTGAGTTCGCTGTTGTTCTGCGCCAGATAGACCGTCCAGTTGTCGCGCAATTTTTTTGGACACAGCACCAGTACCCGGTGGTTGCGAAGCTCATAGTATTTGATGACTGCCAGTGCAGTATAGGTTTTACCCAAACCAACGCTGTCGGCAAGGATGCAGCCGTTGTGCGTATTGATTTTATGGATTGCACCATTCGCGCCGTCTTTCTGAAAATCAAACAGCGTTTTCCAGACTTGCGTATCGATGATGTCCGTGCGGTCGAATAGCTGGGCATCATCGGCCTGGTCAGACAGAAACCGTTCGAAAACGTGGTAGAGCGTCTTGAAGTAAATGAACTCTGGCGGATGATTGACGTAGAGCTTTTTCAGATACTCCAGCACATCTTTCTTGACGTCCGCTACCAACTCATCATCGCCCCAAATATCGTCAAACCAGGCTTTCAGATCCGCGCGATCCCGATCACTGTCAACAATGAGATTAAGTTCGATATTGGGTGTTGCCGATAGGCCCAAACCACGGCGGGTGAAGTTGGAACTGCCGAGAATGGCATGTTCACGGTGGCCATCATGGAGATGATAGAGCTTGCCATGCAGAAGGTTGGCCTGGCGAATAGAACGAATTTCAACCTTACTTGAAATCCAGTCCGCGCAGCGACGTGCCACTTCTTTCTGCTTCAGGCGGTTGGATAGCTCCAGATGTTCGTCTTCAATCTTGAAGGTTTTCTTGTCTGTCTTCTCCGGGTCAAGCGAGGTGATGAAACTGGGTTCTCCGAACAAGAACTTCAAACTGTCGATTTTCTCCAGTTCGTCTGCCAGGGCATCATAGGCATAGATGGTAAAATAGGCGGAAACAACTGAAAGTCTGCTGTCCGCTGAAATCTTGTCCGTGAGAAAATCCGCAACCTTTCCACAATGGTGGTTATCGCGGATGCCATAGCTGTTCATGGGCGACTTCCAGTTCACTTGGTATTACTCACTTATTTTCTGCTTTTGCTTCTTCGGTAGGTATAACGTTACGCTCACAATGATCGAGAATGAGACCTCGATCATCGGGGCGGCGCTCGCACGCGGCTGCAAGCTTGAGTAGGGCTTTGACCCCGTGGTGGTACGGATATTGAGGACTTCATTCTTGATGCGCACCATGTCCTACCATCCGTACATACGGTAGTGCCAATGTACTGCCTTTTCCAAATATTGGCAAGCTGCGCAGGTCATGGGGCTGCCACTCGGAAAGCCGCCTGCTCTGCTCTCCAAGTGATCCATAGCATCGCACTCGATTTGCTGCTTGGAGGGGGGACTTCACATTGATTGTGTATGTCTTATACCCATTTTGTTTTCCTCTTAAAAATAAATTTAGAGGCGACAACTATCCTGACACAGGAAGATTGGGAGCCAGAAAAATCAGGGGCCTGGCAGAAATGCCAGGCCCTTTTTTATTGTCTACCGGCACTCATGGGCCACTTCTAATGTAAACCCTATAAACCTTTTTTTCGACTGCACCAAAACATAACTTTTTCAGATTTACTTAAGCCAGAATTTCCAGCTGTCTTTACGACGAACCTGCCAGCAGGCATCATCGGTTTGTATATTCATTGTTTGAATCCGGCCTTTTTTAATGGCAGAAAACAGTGGTTGCAGACTGTCTTGTTGCAACTTTGTCAGTTCATCCTTTTTATCATTCAGCGATGAGCAATAATTAAAATCAATATAAATCAATGTATTGCGATAACTTTCTAAATTATCATCAAATTTATCAGCAAGTTTCTGACCTCGCATTTGTGCAATCCCTTCCAGCAGCAGACCGCTGCCAATAAGATGAAGATCATCCTGCTTCAGTGATGCCGGCAAGGAGCCATTCCCCCAAAACCACCAGGCATTGTATTCATCAGATTCATTCTGACTGATGGCCATTTGCATTTGAATTTCGGTCATCAGTCGGCGCCAGTAACCGGCATCTTCCCCTTGCGGCATATTGTGATACAGATTGGCCCCGGCGGCCTGTGCCGGGTCTGTGGCCGTCCATCGGGTGTGTTGGCTGTAGTAGAGATAGTGTTGGCCGCTGTTTCCGGTGTGCCCTTGTATGCCCTCATCTTGCAGCAGCGACCGAACTTCTGCGGGCATCTGAATCTTTTCCTGCGGCAGCGGCCCTTGTAAATGCACACGATCCAGATCTGCAATGAGCCGCATCGGATCGGCTAACAACCAATGACCCTGGCGGCTGTTAATGCCATCTGCCAGTGCGCACAAGGCTGCAATGGGTGGGGATTGTTGCCATGAGCAGCCGGCCTGTTGCAGCAGAGTCTGAACCGGGGGCTGAGTGGAATGGTGGCTGCTACCCGCGCGGCGCATCAGGCGCCACAGGTCTGGCGCACCGGTTTGAATGAATTCTGCGTCACGCTCACTGTGCAGCCCGGCCAACAGCAGAGAAACGCTTGTAGCCGGGCTGGCCAATGCAAACCTGCCTGTCAGAGTTTATCCAGAATGGCGTGTTTGACCGAATCCAGATTGGCCTCCACCGTTACCATGGGAGCGGTGGATTGTTTAATGGCGGTATCCGGGTCTTTCAGTCCGTGTCCGGTCAGTGTGCAGACAATTTTGCTGCCCGCCGGGATTTTTCCTGTTGCAATATCATGCAGCGCGCCAGCCAGTGAGGTGGCCGACGCCGGTTCACAGAAAATACCTTCCTTTTCGGCCAGAAGTTTTTGAGCTGCAAGGATTTTTTCATCGGAACATTCATCAAACCAGCCGTCTGATTCTTCGCGCACCTTCCAGGCTTTATCCCAGGATTGTGGATGACCAATGCGAATGGCCGTGGCCACTGTTTCCGGCTTGTCAACCATTTCACCACGCATAAAGGGAGCCGAACCGGCGGCCTGATAACCCACCATACGCGGCACACCACTGACCACTCCATTATCACGGTATTCTGAATAGCCCATCCAGTGCGCGGTAATATTGCCCGCATTACCCACCGGCAGACAATGAAAATCAGGCGCCATTTCCAGTTCTTCTACAATCTCGAAGGCGGCTGTTTTCTGCCCCTGTATGCGATAGGGATTGATCGAGTTTACGATGGTTACCGGCGCTTCTTCAGCCACTTCCTTAACCAGCCTCATGCCATCGTCGAAGTTGCCTTTGATCTGAATGACTACAGAGCCGTGCATCATGGCCTGCGCCAGTTTGCCCATAGCGATTTTGCCATCGGGAATCAAAACAAAGGCGGTGATGCCGGCACGTGCCGCATAGGCGGCGGCGGCGGCGGAAGTATTGCCGGTTGAAGCACAGATAATCGCTTTTGAGCCTTCTTCCACGGCCTTGGTTACCGCCAGGGTCATGCCTCTGTCCTTGAAGGAACCGGTCGGATTGAGGCCCTCATACTTAATGTAGATATCTACCTCTTTGCTCAACTCCCTGGGAATATTGTTAAGACGGATGAGCGGCGTATTGCCTTCCCCCAGACTGATCAGACGGGTGTCATCAGAGACAGGAAGATGGTCACGATATTTATTGATCAGGCCGGTATATCTAGGTCGAAATGGCATTGTTTTTTCCTTGTAACATAATGATTTAACGTAACTACTCAGCGAAAATAACACAAAAAAGTGCTTGACACGATTTTAGCGTTATTTTTACTTTTTTAATTGCGCAACTGGCGACCC